>JBKHYB010000038.1:0-8894 GCA_046565725.1 Actinomycetota bacterium | reverse complement strand
AACTACGCGATCCACATGTTCGCCTTGGTCTCTTATCGCCGCAACGAGGAATCCCGGGCCTATGTGCAGCGCAAGATGAGCGAGGGCAAGAGCTTCAAGGACGCCATGAGGTGCTTGAAGCGCCAGCTCACCAACGTGATCTACCGCACCATGATTGCCGACGAGGAACTAGCCGTGGCGGCTTGACAGATATAGAAGGTCGCTAGGAATGTCCCCTATAGGGGGGTCAAAACTTGTTAGGAAACGGTTAGGGCTGCGGTTAGGAGGTCTTCGTGCTCTTGGGCGTGGATGGAGGCCGAGCCGGCGGCGGGTGAGCCGCTCTCGTGCCGGGACACCACGGCGAGGCTCCGACCCTCGGGGAGCTTCTCTACCAGTTGGAAGTGGATGAACTGCCAGGCCCCCATGTTGGCCGGCTCCTCTTGCACCCAAACGATCTCGCGAGCGTTGGGGTATCCCTCCATGATGTCCATCAGCTGCTCGTACGGGAACGGGTAGAGCTGCTCGACGCGCACGACCGCCGTCGGTGACTTCCGCTCCTCGGCAGCCTCCATAAGCGAGAAAGCGATCTTCCCGGTGCACAGCAACACCCTTCGGACCGAGGCCCTGTCGCGACCTTCTGCGAAACGAGGGTCGTCGAGCGTCTCCCGGAAATGACCCGACTCGAACTCGGCCGCCGCAGATGCCGACGCTTTCGCACGCAGCAGGGACTTCGGTGTCATCACCACAAGGGGCTTTCGGATCGAGCGATGCATCTGCCTGCGTAACAGGTGGAAGTACTGCGCCGCAGTGGTCGGCTGCGCGACCTGCATGTTGTCTTCGGCAGAAAGCGTCAGGAAACGCTCGAGCCGAGCCGAAGAGTGCTCCGGACCCTGCCCCTCGAAACCGTGCGGCAGCAACAACACGAGTCCGCTCGCCTGCTTCCATTTGTCTTCGCCCGCGGCGACGAACTGATCGATGATCACCTGAGCGCCGTTCACGAAGTCGCCGAACTGCGCCTCCCAACACACCAGCGCGTCACCGTTCGCTATCGAATAGCCGTACTCGAAACCCATCACTGCGAACTCGGAAAGGATCGAGTCCAGTGAACGGAACGGTGCCTGGTCGTCCGACAGGTGGTTCAGCGGCACAAACTCGTCCTCGGTGCGGTGGTCGATGTAGACCGAGTGCCGCTGGCTGAACGTGCCGCGCCGAGAGTCTTGACCCGACAACCTGACGCGGATGCCTTCCATCAGAAGAGAACCGAAGGCCAGCGACTCGCCTCCCGCCCAGTCCACGGAGTCGTTCGCCAACATCGCCGTACGCTTCTCGATCTGCTTGCGGAGTTTCGGATGAGGTTCGAAACCGTCCGGGAAGGTCGTTATCGCCTCCCAGATGTGTTCGAGCCTCTCGCGCTCGACGCCGGTCTCCACCGGAGGCAGAACCCCCACCGGTGCCGGCGGCGGAGCGGCCCGGACCGCCTCCGTCTCCACGTTCTTGGTCTCCTCGAACGCTTGCTGCAACCGCGCTCGGAAGTCTTCGAAGCTCTGTTCGGCTTCCTCGACGGTGAGATCGCCCTTGTTCAACAGGGCTTCCAGGTAGAGCTTGCGCACGCTGCGCCGTTCTTCGATCTTCGAGTACATCAAGGGCTGCGTGTACGCGGGCTCGTCACCTTCGTTGTGACCGTGACGGCGGTAGCAGACCAGGTCGATGAAAACGTCCGTGCCGAACTCCTGCCGGTACTCGAACGCCCACCGCATCGCCCGCACGCACGCCTCGGGGTCGTCTCCGTTCACGTGGAAGATGGGCGCTTGGATCGTCTTCGCTATGTCCGTGGCGTACTGGGTCGACCGCGCCTGCCTCGGCGACGTGGTGAACCCGATCTGGTTGTTGATCACGATGTGGATCGTTCCGCCGGTGCGATACCCGTTGACCTCGGACAACTGAAGGGTTTCGGCGACCACGCCTTGGCCGGCGAAGGCTGCGTCACCATGGAGCAGGACCGGCATCACCTTGCCGTGGTGACCGGTCCCCAACATGTCGTGCTTCGCCCTGACCATGCCCTCGACCACGGGATCCACCGCTTCCAGGTGCGACGGATTTGGAGCCATCACGACGGCGAGCTCTTCACCGGTGCGCGCCAGGAAGCGGCCCGTCATTCCCAAGTGGTATTTGACGTCGCCGGTCCCCTGCACCGAGTCGGGATCGACATGTCCTTCGAACTCCGAGAAGATCTCCGCGAACGACTTCCCGACGATGTTCGCCAGGACGTTCAAGCGCCCACGGTGAGCCATACCGATCACGGTTTCGAGCAGGCCGGCGTTCGCTGCATCGTCCAAGAGAGAGTCCAGCATCGGGATGACCGACTCGGCCCCCTCAAGCGAGAAGCGCTTCTGTCCCGTGTACTTGCTGTGCAAGAACCGTTCGAATGCCTCGGCCGCGTTCAGTTTGTTGAGGATGTGCTTCTTATCCGCAGGCGAGAGCTCTTGGGGCCGCGACTCGGCCTTCTCGCGCACCCAGTTCTTCCGCGCGATGTCGGACATGTGCATGTACTCGATACCGATCGAACCGCAGTACGCATCGCGCAGCGTGTCGATGATCTTGCGCAAGGGCATCTTGCGCTCGCCGAGCAAGCCGTCACTGAGGAACTCTCGATCGAGATCCCACACGGTAAGCCCGTAGTGAGCGAGGTCGAGCTCGGGATAAGACAGAACCTCGTAAGCGATCGGGTTCAGGTCGGCCAGTAGGTGGCCCCGCACCCTGTACATGTTGATCAGCTGGATGACCTTCGACTGCTTCTCGAGCAGCGCCTCTTCGTCGTCCACCGCCGCTACGTCCCGGCTCCACTTAACCGGTTCGTAGGGGATCTTCAGCGAAGCGAATATCTCGTCATAGAAGCGGTCGCCGCCCAGCAAGAGTTGGTGCACGTAAGAGAGGAACTCGCCGGACTCGGCCCCCTGGATGACGCGGTGATCGTAGGTCGAGGTCATCGTGATGACCTTGCTGACGCCGATCCGAGCGAGCGAGCGAGGATCGGCCGCTTCGTACTCCGGCGGGTACTGGATCGAGCCGACGCCGACGATCAGCCCCTGACCGGACATGAGCCGGGGCACCGACAGGTTCGTGCCGATCATCCCCGGGTTCGTGATCGTCACGTTCGTGCCGGAGAAATCTTCGGGAGCGAGCTTGTTACCGCGGACCTTCTTGATCAGATCCTCGTAAGAAGCCCAGAAGCCGGCGAAATCGAGCTCGTCCGCATTCTTGATGTTGGGGACGTAGAGGACGCGGCCCCCCTCTTTCTCCACATCGACGGCGAGGCCAAGGTTGATGTGTTTGTTCTGGACGAGATGAGGCTTGCCATCCACTACGGCGTAGCTGGCCTTCATGCTGGGGCGCGCGTCCAGCGCCCGAAGCACGGCGAAACCGATCAGGTGAGTGAAGCTGACCTTCCCTCCCCGCTTGCGAGCGAGGTGCCGGTTGATGATCCGACGGTTCTCTTCGAGCAGCTTCGCCGGGATCGTTCGCACCGAGGTCGCGGTCGGTACCGACAGCGACACCTCCATGTTCTCGACGATCCGGGCCGCTACTCCCCGCAGGGGTACGGCATCCTCGGGAACCGACGTCGGCTCCGGGGACGGCGCTGCCGGACGCGCAGGTGCTTCGGCGGCCGGCAATGGGGTGACCACGGGCTTCTCCGACCGCAGACTGCGGTCCGGAGGGGCCGGCGTTCCGGGCTGGTAGTCCTCGAAGAACTCCTGCCACTGCTCGCCGACCGACTTCGGGTTCTCCAGATAGCGCTGGAACATCTCGTCGACCAGCCAGCTATTCGGTCCGAAGGGATCTTGTTCGATGCTCTTGTCCATCAGAGACGGTCACCTTGGAGGGATAAGTCGGGTTTTCCCACAGTGTAAGGGGGATACCCGGGTCATTGCTTCGGCAAGCCGGTTGGCCCGGATCTCCCCCAGGTTTATCTTGCTCCCAAGGCCCCTCGACCCTGGAGTGCCTGGATGTTCGTTCGAACGATACGGGCGCGGGTGTCCGTTAAACCCCTGCTCCATAACGCATGGGACCATTTCGCCGAGTCGCTGGCCGACCGGCAGGGATGGCGTTCTGCGGTCGCGGGCATCGCCCGGACGGACGAGTTCCTCGCGGCCCTCGAGTTCACCGATCCTCCCTCGGCCGCCGCCGCTCTCTCCGACCTCACCGTGTCGGGATGGTTCAAGGAGGTCGAGGGCTGCCTGAAGGATCCCGAAACGAGGGACTCCTTCGAGGGTGAGACGCTGATAGCGGGGACCCGCGAGGACGCCGGGTTCATCCAGGTCATCCGGGGGCGCACCACCGACCGCGAGCGTTGGACCGCCATTAACGAGGCGATGCAGGAGGTCATGCGCACCCACCGGCCGGAGGTCCTCGCCGCCTCTATCGCATGGTTCGACGACGATCATTTCAGCGAGACCGTGTTCTTCACCTCCGAGCAGGAGGCGAGGGAGGGAGAGAGCCGCGAGTTCCCCGGCGGCATGGCAGGCCTGTTCGGGGAACTGATGAACCTCGTGGAAGACCTGACCTACGTTGACGTCCGTGATCCCTGGATCAAGGTCCACCCCGCGATCGACACGTCGTCTACTCCCTTGACGGAACCGGGGTGAACCCCGCAGAGTTTGCCGAGGCGGCACGCGGATAGGAGGAGTGGTGGAACTCATCCGGCTACACGAGCGGTCTGTCGCGGGGTTCGATCGGCTGGTTCAACAGGTCGAGCCCGATCAGTGGGACGCCCCGACACCATGCACCGAGTGGAGCGTGCGCGACCTCGTCAACCATGTTGTGAACGAGAACCTGTGGACCCCCGAACTGCTCGCCGGAAGAACACTGGAGGAGGTCGGTGACCGCTTCGACGGGGACGTCCTCGGTAGCGACCCGCTAGCCTCGTGGAAAGCGTCCGCGGACGCAGCGGTACAGGCGGTCCAAGCGGTCGGCGATCTTGAGATGATGGTCAACGTGTCGTGGGGGCAGATACCGGCGTCGGAATACATCAGCCAACTGACCCTCGATCACACCGTCCATGGCTGGGACCTCGCGAGAGGGATCGGGGGCGACGACGAGATAGACCCGGAACTGGCTGTTTTCGGCTGGGAGTACTCCGACGCCAGACGCGACCTGATCACCGGATCTGGAGTGTTCGGACGACCGATCGACGTTGCCGAAGGTGCCGACGCGCAGACTAAGCTGCTGGCCCTGCTCGGGAGACGCCCGGAATAAGTGGTCGGCTTCCGTCCTTGTTCAGCAGGAAGCCCATCTAAGACAACGGAGACACCCTGGGAGATCCGGCGACGGTAAGGGCGGAGCCAGCACGACCCCGCCTCATCACCCCGACATTCCTTCTCATCACACTGGCGACGTTCGCTTATTTCCTGGCGGTCGGAGCGCTGATCCCAACGCTGCCCCGCTTCATCGAGGGGCCGCTATCCGGCACCAGTATCTCGGTCGGGATAGGCGTAGGAGCTTTCGCCGTCTCGGCGGTACTCATGCGGCCTCTGATCGGTTCTCTCGGAGATCGACGGGGAAGACGGATCCTGATGCTCGGTGGAGCAGGACTGGTCGCTGCTTCGGTCGCCGGTTATGCGCTGGCGTCGTCGCTGTGGCTGTTGGTTGTGTTGCGGATCGCGACCGGTGCAGGAGAAGCCGCTTTCTATGTGGGGGCAGCGAGCGGCATCAACGACATCGCGCCCGACGAGCGGCGAGGTGAAGCGCTTTCCTACTTCTCACTCGCGCTGTATTCCGGCCTTGCGGCCGGCCCGATCATCGGCGAAACGGTTCTCGAGGGCCGCGGCTTCGACACAACGTGGTTGCTCGCCGCGGCGTTCGCCGGACTGGCGGCGCTGCTTACCCTGCGCATCCCGGATACCCGGCCGGCCCTCGACGACGCGCCGGGTCCGGACGGCACACGGCGGTTCGTTCACCCCGCCGGCCTGAAGCCCGGCACGATCCTGGCATCGAGCATCTGGGGTCTAGCGGGGTTCTCTGCCTTCGTGCCTCTCTACGCCTTGGAGATCGGGATGAGCGGCAGCAGGGCGGTCTTCTTCACGTATTCCGCGATCGTGCTCGGCATCCGTTCCTTCGGGGCACGGATCCCCGACATCCTCGGCCCCCGCAAGGCCGCGACCAGCGCGCTGGCGTGCACGGCCGCCGGGTTGGCGATCATCGGTATGTGGGCCGAACCGGCGGGGCTGTTCACGGGCGCCGTGATCTTCGGCATCGGGCAAGCGCTCCTGTTCCCCGCACTGATGACGATCGCCATCCGAGGCGCGAAGCCTTCCGAACGCGGGGCCGTGGTCGGCACCTTCACGGCCTTCTTCGATCTCGCCTTCGGTCTGGGTTCGGTCAGCTTGGGGATCGTGGCGGCGGCACTCGGGTACCGGGGTCTGTTCCTCTCGGCAGCGGGCGTGGCCGTCGGCGGCTTGGTGCTGATGCAGACGTACGTGCAGAGAGCCAAGCGTGACGCGGGGACCGAAGACGAAGAGGTCGAGGAGGCTCGCACACCGGAACGCCCCTATTGACCTGTGCCTACTGCTAACCTTTAGAGGCCATGGCGGCCGTAGCTCAGCATGGCAGAGCACCTGGTTGTGGTCCAGGACGTCGCCGGTTCGAATCCGGTCGGTCGCCCCAAAGATAACGACAACGCGTCAGTCGTCTTTCGAATGTCCCTTCGTGGGCTTAGAGGGCTTCGTCTTCTTCGTATCTTCCTCGTCTTCGTCCTCGGGGGCCTCGTCGCCATCGTCTTCTTCGTTGAGGATGGCCTCCTGCTCGACCTGCGCCACGAGCTCTGCCTCCACGTCTTGCGCGGCTGCCAGGATCTCGCGCGCCTTGGCCTCGTCGATCTCTCCGTCGTCGCTCATCTCTTCGACCATCGATACCAGTTCGTCCAGTTCTTCCCGTGCCGTCGAGGGGTCTCCGGTGGAGGCCACCTCTCGAACGGTCGCGACCTGGTTCTGGAGCTGTTCCGACGCCGCATCGGTGATCTGCTCGCCCCCACACGCGCCCAACGTGACTACCAGACTCAGTCCCACGATCATGCTTCTCACGGCTTCACCGCCTCTTCCAGTCGGTCGAAGGCTTCCTCGATGCCGGCAGGTCGCCCCTGCGGCCGGTCGACCTTCTCGGGCAGGGGGCTGTCACCGCCCAGCGATATCAGCACGACCAGGGCCAACAGCACGGCAAGACCGATCGCGGCGACCCTGGTGGGGAAAGCATCGAGGTCCGATCTCAGGCTCCCGAATAGATCGGCGTCGGCTTCCTCTTGCAGTTCGACCGTGCGATCCAGTGGGACCGTCCGGCTGGGGGTGAGAGGTGCGGTCTCGTTCAGTGTCTCCAAGAGCGCGGCGGCCATCCCGGACGCGTCGCGGTACCGGTCATTCGGATCGCGCGCCGTGGCACGCTCGACCACAGCATCCAGTTCGGGAGGGATCCCGGAACTGCGGGTGGAGGGCCGCGGGATGTCCTCCGAGAGGTGCTTCATCGCTACGGCGACCGCGTTGTCCCCACTGAAGGGCGGGGTTCCGGTGAGCATCTCGAACAACACGACCCCCAGCGAGTACACATCGGAGCGCACCGTGGCAGGCTGGCCGGCCATCTGCTCAGGCGAGACGTACTGCGGGGTTCCGAAAAGCCCTCCGGTGGAAGTGAGCCTCGTCTGGTCGTCGAGTTTCGCGATGCCGAAATCGGTGACCTTGATGCGGTCCTCGGCGCAGAAGACCACGTTGGCGGGCTTGATATCGCGGTGGATGAGACCGTTGGCATGCGCAACCTCGAGGGCCTCTGCGATCTGAAGCGCTATCCGGGCGGCGGTGTCGGGGTCGAGCGGACCGGTCCTGAGCTGTTCCGCCAAGCTGGGCCCCGGCAGAAGCTCCATGACGATGTAGTGGGAACCGTCCGCGATCCCGTAGTCGTACACGTTGGCGATGTTCGGATGGTTCAGCCGGGCAGCCGCCCGGGCTTCCCTTTTGAAACGTTCGACGGCGAGAGCCTCTTCGACGAAGCCGTCGCCGAGCAGCTTCACGGCCACCGGACGCTCCAGACGCGTGTCTTCGCCGCGATAGACGACGCCCATCCCGCCGCGGGCGATCAGCCCGTCGAGGCGGTAGCGGTCGGCGATGATGCGGTTCTTGACGTTGTCCATATCCACGAGTCTCCAGTCCCTGAGCCCCAGGATTCCCATCCCGGAGCCGGGCAAACCGAGCATCCGGCGGCACCGGCCCAGCCCGCCGTCATTTACACTGCCCGACGGGTCGCTAGCTCAATTGGCAGAGCAACTGACTCTTAATCAGTAGGTTCGGGGTTCGATTCCCCGGCGACCCACTTCCAGCTGCCACACCACTCAGTGAGCTAACCCGAAAATGGAAAGGCCCGCCGGATCCGGCGGGCCTTTCTTCTTGGATCTTGGACGCTAGGCAGTGATCTCGCTCTCGGCTTCGGCCTCTTGCTCCACGGCCTCCTGGTTCTCGGCGAGCTGGAAATCGATCTCCAACTTGATCTTCTCGCTCACGAGCATGCCGCCGGTGTCGAGTGGGACGTTCCAGTTGAGACCCCAGTCGCGACGGTTCACGGTTCCGGTCAAGGTGCCACCGATCTTCCGGTTGCCGAAGGGGTCGACGCCCTCGCCGCCGTGCTCGTAGTCGAGCTCGACCTCCTTGGTGATGCCCTTGATCGTCAGTTCACCCACGACCTTGAAGCCGTCGCCCTGCTTACGGATCTCCTTCGTGGCGAACACGATCTTGGGGTACCTCTCGACGTCGAAGAAATCTGCACTCTTCAGGTGACCATCACGGTCCACGTTGCCGGTATCGATGCTCGCCACGTCTATCTCGACGCTGCCCCGGGCCTCGGTGATGTCCTTGGGGTCCCCTTCAACCTTGCCCTGGAAG
>JBKHYB010000037.1:0-9025 GCA_046565725.1 Actinomycetota bacterium | reverse complement strand
CGAGGTCGAGGTTGCGCTTATCGAAGCCGGCGCCAAGAAGGCATCCAAGAAGAGGCTAGAGGAGCTGCGGACCTTGCTGCATAAGGTGCGTGACCTCTCCGAGGACAACCCGATGTTGGGTCTGCGTGGTGTGCGTCTCGGCATCGTGAAGCCCGGCCTCTACGAGATGCAGGTTCAAGCGATCGTCGAAGCCGCCATCAAGCTGCGCAAGAAGGGGCTCGACCCAAAGCCGGAGATCATGATCCCGTTGGTCGCCACCGCCGAAGAGTTCCGTCGTATGCGCGACGATCTCGAGCCCGTCGCGCAACAGCTGATCTCGAAAGCGGGTGTCGATCTCGAGGTTCCGTTCGGAACGATGATCGAGTTACCGCGCGCCGCTCTGCGCGCTGCGGAGATCGCGGAGCACGCGGACTTCTTCTCGTTCGGCACCAACGACCTAACGCAGACGACCTACGGGTTCTCACGGGACGACATCGGCAAGTTCCTGGCGATGTACGAGGAGCTGAAGCTGGTCGGGTGGAATCCCTTCGTGACGATCGACGATGTTGGGGTCGGACGGCTGATGCGGATAGCGGTCGAGGAAGGAAAGGCCCACAACGATCACCTTCACCTGGGCATCTGTGGGGAACACGGTGGCGACCCGGATTCGGTGCGGTTCTGCCACGACCTCGGCCTCGATTACGTCTCGTGTTCGCCGTTCCGGATCCCTACCGCCAGGCTGGCGGCGGCCCAGGCCGTGATGAGAGAGGCGACCACCTCGTCTAGATAGAACGTCTCAGGTCTCGGATAACGTCGGGGGCGTGGAACATCGCATCCGGCTCGAGACGGAAGACCTCGAAGACAGGGCTCTGGCGCCGCGGGCGTGCCGAGCGGCGACCTCACGCGGCAGGGATCGGGAGGAACCGCAGGATCCCATCAGGACCGTCTACCAGCGCGATCGCGACCGCATCGTCCACAGCAAGGCGTTCCGCAGGTTGGCACACAAGACGCAGGTGTTCCTCGCCCCGGAGGGCGACCACTACCGCGTCCGCCTGACGCACACCCTGGAGGTCACCCAGGTGGCTCGAACCATCGCCAGGGCGCTTCGGCTGAACGAGGACCTCGTCGAAGCGATCTGTCTCGGCCACGACCTCGGCCACACACCCTTCGGCCACCTTGGGGAAGAGGTAGTCGCGTCGTTCTCTCCCGGATTCAAGCACAACCTGCAATCGGTTCGCATAGTCGAGGTGCTCGAAGACCTGAACCTGACGTGGGAGGTTCGCGACGGCATCGCGCGCCACTCGAAGGGCAAGCACGGACTCCCGGTCGGCGCGCCGCCCGAGTTGCGCGCGTCGACGATCGAGGGGCAGGTCGCCCGCGTCGCCGACATCATCGCCTACGTCAACCACGACATCGACGATGCGATCCGGGCCGGATTGCTCACGGAGGGAGACCTCCCCGCGCAGACCCGCGATGTCCTGGGAGCCTCGCACAACGTCCGGATCAATCGCATGGTCGGCGATCTTGTGGAAGCCTCTTCGGACGCGGACGAGATCCGCATGACCGAACCGGTTTTCGAAGCGATGGCGACAACGCGCGATTTCCTCTTCGAAAGGGTCTATCTCGGACGTATCGGTGAGGCGACCCGATCCTCGGTCGAGCACGTTCTGACAAGCCTGCTCGAGTACTACTCGGACAATCCGATCCCCGAAGGTTCGGCTAGGGATGGAAACCCGAAGCAGGATGCCGTCGATTACGTGGCGGGCATGACCGATAGATTCGCGCTCCGGTCCTTCGAGACCCTCATGGCGGCTCCGGCTCCAGACCTCACCGTTCTAGGATGAGGTCGACTTCCCCAGCATCTCGGCACGCGGCAGGTTAGGCAGAGCATTTGGCAAGGATCAACTCAGACGACATCGATGCCCTAAGGGATAGGGCCGACATCGTCGACCTGATCGGCGGATACACGACGCTGAAGCGTTCGGGGCCGAACAAGTTCAAAGGGCTGTGCCCGTTCCATTCCGAGAAGACACCTTCCTTCACCGTCGATTCGTCGACCAACCTCTTCTATTGCTTCGGGTGCGGCAAGGGTGGAAACATCTATCAGTTCGTCCAGGAGATAGAGAACCTGCCGTTCCCGGAGGCGGTCGAGTGGCTCGCGCGCCGAGAAGGTTTCGACCTTAGATACGAGGAGATGAAGCCCGGCGAGGCCAAGGCGGCCGGGATGAAAGTTCGCCTGATCGCCGCTAACAACGAGGCGGCGGCCTTCTTCCACAAGCAACTGATGGAGTCTCCCGATGCGTCGGCTGCCCGCCGGTACCTCGGGAGCCGAGGTTTCGACCGAGAGGTGGCGGCCCGGTGGCAACTGGGGTACGCGCCGGGTCGTGACGCCGTCTGCAAGCACCTTCTTTCCAAGGGCTTCACGAGAGACGAGCTGGTCGAAGCGGACATCGCCCGTGTCAGCGAGCGCAACGGTCAGCTCTACGACTCGTTCAGGGAGCGCATCACCTTCCCAACATGGAACCTGAACGGCGACGTGGTCGGCTTCGGGGCTCGAGCCCTACTCCCGGACCAGCAACCGAAGTACCTGAATACGAAGGAGACGCCGGTCTTCTCTAAGTCCCGCGTGATGTACGGGCTGGACCGTGCCAAGAGCCATCTAGCGCGGGGACAGGCGGTCGTGGTCGAGGGCTACACGGACGTCATCGCACTGCACGAGGCGGGAGTCGCCGAGGCGGTCGCGACGAACGGCGTCGCGCTCGGGGAATCGCATTTCGAGCAGTTGAAGAAGTTCACGGACCGCGCCGTCTTGATGTTCGACGCCGACGATGCCGGCAAGGGCGCTACCGAGCGCGGTTTCGGTATCCACCATCGGATCGGGCTCGAGGTGCTGGTTGCTCCTTTGCCCGTCGGGAGGGACCCGGCCGATGTCGTTAAAGAGGACGGGGCGGAAAGCATCAGGAAGGTGATCGAGACCGCTCAGCCCTTGCTCCGTTTCAAGATCGAGCAAGAGATATCGCGTTTGCCACGAGACACCCCGGAGGCGCGTTCGGCGGCGGTTCGCGCCGTCGTGCAGGTGCTAGGGTTGCACCCTGATCCGATATCCCGGCACGAGTACGCGTTCTTCGTAGCCGAGCGGATCGGTGTAGATCCGGAGGTGGTGCAGCGGGCACTGGGAGAGTTCCGGCCCGGACATCCAGGGGGCGAGACGGGGGCAGAATCTCGTGAGAGGGATCGCCGTCTGCCCGGCCATGTGAAGGTCGAGCGGGAGGCTTTGCAGTTGCTGCTGAAGCACAGGAACGAGGTAGGGGAGTGGGCGGACCGCATCACGCCGGATGACTTCACCGCGGCCCCGCGCCGTGAGATCTTCGTTTCTGTTACATCCGGGAGGTTAGACCCGGCTCAGATAGCGCAGGGATTATCTCCGGAAGCGCTGTCGTTGTTCACAGAGCTATCCGCACGATCAGAGCACCTCGACAAGGAGGATCTGGAGGAGCGCGTCAGGGAGGTCTTCGTGCGACTGAAGATCTTCAGCCTCGAGCGAGACATCAAGGCCAGACGCACTACGCTTCAGGATGTGAACCCGGTTGAAGACCCCCAACGCCACGATCAGCTTTTCACCGAACTCGTCGGCCTCGAAGCCGAGCGGCGAGATCTGCTCAGGCAGGCTCAGGGGGCGGTGTGATGCCTGACGAGACGAAGACGGCCACCACGAAGGGGTCGAAGGGGAACGGGACGGTCGAGATGAAGGTGCCTTCTCCCGTGGCCCCCGACGAAGAGGTCGCGAAGATCATCCGCACCGCGCAGCAAGCAGGCGCGATCACAGCGGCGGACCTCGCCGAGAAACTCGCCAAGCTCGACATCTCTACAGACGAGGTCGACCAGGTCTATCAACGCTTACTCGATCTCGGTGTGGACGTTGTAGAGGATGAAGAGATCCTCGAAGAGGAAGAGGAAGAGGTGGCAGCGGCCCCCGAACCGGCGGCCGAAGACACCGATGATGACCGCCGTCGGGCCCGCAAGGAGGTCGATCAGGCACTCAAGGCTCCGACCAACGATCCGGTTCGGATGTACCTCAAGGAGATCGGCAGGGTTCCGCTGCTGACCGCCCAAGAGGAGGTCAGCCTCGCCAAGCGGATCGAAGCGGGAGAGTTTGCTACCGAGAAGCTCGCCAAAGCGGGCGACGATCTGAGTGACGACGACCGGTTCCAACTGAGATGGACCGAGATGGATGGAGCCAAGGCGAAGCGGCACCTCGTCGAGGCCAACCTCCGTTTGGTCGTGTCTATCGCCAAGCGTTACGTCGGCCGCGGCATGGCGTTTCTCGATCTGATCCAGGAAGGAAACCTGGGCTTGATCCGGGCCGTAGAGAAGTTTGACTACGCGAAGGGATTCAAGTTCTCGACCTACGCGACCTGGTGGATCCGGCAAGCGATCACGCGCGCGATCGCCGATCAGGCTCGCACGATCCGTATCCCCGTTCACATGGTCGAGACGATCAACAAGTTGGTGCGCATCCAGCGCCAGTTGTTACAAGACCTCGGACGCGAGCCGACCGCCGAGGAGATCGCTCATCACATGGAGATGACCCCGGCCAAGGTGCGCGAGATCCAGAAGATCTCGCAAGAGCCGGTTTCGCTCGAGACCCCGATCGGCGAGGAAGAAGACAGCAACCTTGGGGATTTCATCGAAGATTCCGAGGCTGTCGTTCCGCTCGAACGGGCTTCTTTCAAACTGCTCCAGGAGCAGTTGGAGTCCGTTCTCACCACGCTCTCGGAGCGGGAGAAGGACGTGATCAGGCTGCGCTTCGGCTTGGTGGACGGGCAGCCGCGAACGTTGGAAGAGGTGGGCAAGCGCTTCGGGGTAACCCGCGAGCGGATCCGCCAGATCGAATCCAAGACGCTGTCGAAGTTGCGCCATCCATCCCGCAGCCAGAAGCTGCGGGACTATCTCGAGTAGGTCGGCCTACTGCGGAGGGTGCGCGACAGAAAGGCCGGAGGGCGTGGAACGACGGTCCTTCACCGCATCGCTCACCTTGTGCATCCCTTCCGAAGCCATGTCCTTGGCGGAACCGAGGCCCGTTCCGACGGCGTCCTTGGCCCGGCCGGTTGCCTTCTGGAACGCGGGTGAAGCCTGGAGGTTGTCGTAGAGGCGCCGGAGCTGCTCGTAGCGTTCCCGCCCCGCCTTCGCCCCCAGCACGTAGCCTGCGCCGAACCCCAGGAAAAGCCCCAAACGTCCTCTCATCGACGAACCTTCCTCTCCCTCAACTTTTCGGTCTGCATGGATGGTATGCCCGCTTCGATGGCCGCTCCAACCCTCGGGTCCGTTTAGGATGTCGGCCGCCGTTCCGGGGTAGCTCAACCGGCAGAGCAACCGGCTGTTAACCGGTAGGTTGCGGGTTCGAGTCCCGCCCCCGGAGCTTCCTGCGACCAGGGCGAGCAAACCGACGCTCGCTCTGGGCCGTACCCTTACCCGCCATGGGTAGACCGCTGCGGATCGCTATCGCGTCGTACCGCGCCCACCCCGAAGTGGGAGGGCAGGGCGTGTACGTGACGAACCTCGCGGCCGCGCTCCGAGACCTCGGCCACGACGTCACCATCTTCGCCGGACCGCCCTATCCGTTGATCCCCGACGGTGTCCATCTGGAGACCGTTCCGAGCCTCGACCTCTACCGTCCCAGCGATCCCTTCCGTCGGCCTTCCGCTGGTGAGTTCCACAACCCGATCGATGCGCTGGAGTACGCCATCATGTGCACCGGCGCCTTTCCGGAGCCAATGACCTTCAGTCTCCGTTTCGCACGGTTGATGAAGCACAGGCAGGACGATTTCGACGTCGTGCACGACAACCAGTGCCTCGGATACGGGATGTTGACAGTTGCGAAACGTCTGCCCCTCGTAACCACGATCCACCATCCGATCTCGATCGATCGTCGTCTCGCGCTACAGGCTGCTCCGACCCGGGCGAAGCGCATGGCCCAGAAGCGCTGGTACTCGTTCGTCGCGATGCAGAGACGCGTTGCGAAACGCCTGCCCTCGATAGTGACGGTCTCTCGTTCCGCGCGTGATGACATCGTCCGTGAGTTCGGAGTCGCACCCGAGCGCGTCGAGGTGATCCACAATGGCGTGGATCTCGAGCTGTTCCGGCCTCTCCCACACATCGACAAGAGGCCCGGCCTGCTGCTCACCGTTGCTTCTTCGAGCCAGCCCTCGAAGGGCTTGGATCATCTCCTAGAAGCGGTCGCCAAGCTGCGCACGGAGCGCCCCGAAGTGAGGCTCGTAGTGATCGGCAAGGGCGGTCGGGAACCTTCCTTCGCGCGCGCCGTAGAGCGCTTCGATCTTGGAGGGCACGTCGAGGCCCATGGGCGGGTCGATACGTTGCGGATGGTCGAACTTCTGGCTGCCGCTGAGGTCGCGGTGGTCCCCTCACTCTACGAAGGCTTCTCTCTCCCTGCGATCGAAGCCATGTCCTGCGGGCTTCCGGTCGTTGCCACGACCGGCGGTGCGCTCCGAGAGGTGATAGGGGAGGCCGGCATCACGGTGCCTCCCGGCGATGCAGGGGCGCTCGCTGCTGCCGCCGGGAAGCTCCTGGACGATGTGACCGCGCGTCGGAGGTTGGGCGAGATGGGAAGACAACGCGTCCTCGAGAGGTTCACGTGGCGTTCCACCGCCGAGCATCTCGTTGACAGTTACCGCGAGGTGATGCGTCTTGCTGACCGTTGACACGGATCGCTTGGGTGTGGCCTCCGGGGACGTCGTTCTAGATCTCGGATGCGGGGCCGGGCGTCACAGCTATCGGCTTCAGCGGGTCGGCACGTTCCCGGTAGCCGTCGACCTCGACGATGCCTCCGTAAAGGACGCCTTCGGGATGATGGGAGTGGTAGCTCATGACGAAGGCGTCGACCGGGGAGGTGCAGCGGTGGGCAACGCGCTGACGCTCCCTTTCGGAGACGGGGTCTTCGACAGGGTCATCGCTTCCGAGATCCTCGAACACATACCGGAAGATCTGACGGCTCTGGATGAGATCGCGCGGGTGTTGAAACCCGGAGGCACGGTAGCCATCACCGTTCCGAGGATGTGGCCGGAAGGGATCTGCTGGGCGCTGTCGTGGGAGTACCACGACACACCCGGAGGCCACGTGAGGATCTATCGCAGGGGCCAGTTGATCTCCCGAGCGATCTCCGCCGGTCTGATCCCGTACGACTCGCATCATGCCCACGCGTTCCACGCCCCGTTCTGGTGGCTGCGTTGCGCTCTCGACCTGAGCGGCGACGCGGCACCGGTTCGCTGGTATCACCGTGCTCTGGTGTGGGACATCGAACATCCGAACCGCGTGGTCCGAACCGCGGAGCGTGCCCTCGACCCGTTCCTCGGAAAGAGCGTCGCCCTCTACTTCAGGAAGCCCGATGTCGGTTGAGTGAATCGTTGAAAGCCACGGCGGCAGCGATCGCTTCGGTGCAAGACCCAGATGGGTCTATCCCGTGGGAGCCCGGTCGGCACGTCGACCCATGGAACATGACCGAGGCTGCGATGGGGCTCGATACCGTTGGTTTCCACCGAGAGGCCCGCGCTGCTTATCGGTGGCTCTTCGATAGACAACGTGACGATGGGACGTGGGCGTCGGCCTATATGCGCGGTGACATCTCGGACCCGACGTTCGATGCCAACTTCTGCGCGTACCCGACCGTGGGGTGTTGGTTCCACTTCATGCAGACCGGCGACGAGCGGTGGCTGCGCCGGGCCTGGAGGGTCATCGAACCCGCCCTCGACGCGGTCCTCGATCTACAGATGAGCTCGGGGGCGATCGCGTGGGCCCGTGATCCGGACGGTCGGATATGGCCGGAGGCGCTCGTCGCTTCGAGCAGCAGCATCTTCCACTCGCTGAGGTGCGGGGTCACGATCGCGGAGCACCTCGGTTGCGATCGTCCCGACTGGGAACTCTCGCTGGCCTCGCTCGAGGCCTCGGTCGCAGAGGGCTCCGGTCCGTTCATGGATAAGGACCGCTTCTCCATGGACCACTACTACCCGGCCCTATCCGGGGTCCTTCAGCGGGACGAGGCCCTCGCCAACCTGGATGATGCCTGGGCGCGCTTCGTCGTCGAGGGGGCCGGGTGCCGGTGCACCGACGATCGTCCGTGGGTCACCAGTGGGGAGACCTGCGAACTCGTGATCGCCGAGGCGGTCGTGGGCCGTTCGGACCGGGCCGAGGCACTGTTCGAGTGGGTCCAGCACCTGAGGGACGACGACGGCATGTACTGGACCGGGGCCAACCATCCGGGCGGGGAAGTATGGCCCA
Organism: Actinomycetota bacterium; assembly: GCA_046565725.1. Classification (GTDB taxonomy): domain Bacteria; phylum Actinomycetota; class CADDZG01; order CADDZG01; family WHSQ01; genus CALMBW01. The sequence goes on along the minus strand of JBKHYB010000037.1, from coordinate 754 downwards.
ACGAGAAGACCACCTGGAGCGCCGGAGCCGTGCTGCTGGCGGCCGATGCACTTTCCGGGGGGCCGACCTTGGCCCTGTTCTCGGGGTCTGCTCTGGCATCCAAGCCGATGATCGAGGTTCGCGACGCAGGAGAACGGGCATAGAGGGGCGAAAGAGCCATATCTCCCCATCTGCTTGCTTCGTTACCAGGAGGTACTGCGCCCCATGCGAGCCATCACGAGGTTCCTCGTCGCCGGACTGATCGCCGGACTGATCGCGTTACCGGGCACCTCTCAGGCCCACCGGGAGCGAGAAGCTTCTTTCCCGGACGGGACGGGTGAGGTCCCCACCTACCGCGCCTTCGGAGATGCTCCCTATGTCGTCGTGTGTGCCCCGGACTCCAAGGACCGCATCAAGGACATAGAGGATTCCAAGCTCCGCGCCTTCAACCAGCGTTTGCTGACCCGTTGCGATGCAAGGTACATAAATGATGGCCTCGCCGAGGTGAAGCAGCGAGGCACCAACCTGTATCTCTTGCCGGGCACCTACGACGAGAGGCCGTGGAGGGACGATCCCAAGTGCGCAGGTGGCAACGGCGGCGGGAACGAGGACCCCGGCGCCCCGCTGCTGTCCTACGAAGAGCAACTGATGTGTCCGCACGCTCAGAACCTGATCCCTATCCTGGGAGACACCGATCCCACGGATGAGAAGCGCAAGTGCGACGGACCCCTGTGCGACCTGCAGATCGAAGGGACGGGTGAGCGTCCCGAGGACG
>JBKHYB010000036.1:0-9045 GCA_046565725.1 Actinomycetota bacterium | reverse complement strand
CTCTCGTTCGCCTGCTGTCCACCCTGCTCACAGGGGATGGGGGCCGCGTGGAAGTGTTCGGGATCGACGTGAGGGCGCGCCCGAAGGAAGTCCAACGGCTCGTCAATCGGGTATCGGTCGAGGCGTCTTTCTTCAAGAAGATGTCGGCCACCGAGAACCTGTCCTACGCGGCCCGGTTTTACGGGATGACGACGGGTCAGACTCGCCGCGAGATCCCAGAGATCCTCAAGAAGGTCGGATTCCCGGTCGAGCGCCGCAACGAGGCTATGGAGAACCTGAGCCGCGGGATGCAGCAGAAGGTTGCACTGGCGCGGGCGCTGTTGACCTCGCCGGTGCTCCTGCTGCTGGACGAGCCCACGACCGGACTCGACCCTCGGTCGAAGCTCGAGGTGCAGAACTTCATCAGAGAGGTGAGGGCCGAGCACGACGCCACGGTGCTGCTGTGCACGCACGACCTCGCCGAAGCGGAGCTGCTGTCCGAACGTATCGGCATCCTCGACAAGGGTCGCCTGTTGGCACTCGAGCCTGCGCCGGAGCTCAAGAAGCGGTACGGGGCCGACACGTTGGAGGAGGCGTTCTTCGCGGCCACCGGCCGCGAGTTCGAGTTCGACGATCATGAAGATGAAGGAGCTGATGACTGATGGCGACGCCTGGTTCTAGCTTGAGGGCCGAGTTCATCGGACTCGGCGGGGTCGTTGAACGCAACTGGTATCTGATCAAGCGTTACGGCTGGTGGGAGGTCGCGTTCTTCCTCTGGACGGTGGCAAACACGCTGACGATCGTGTTCATCGCCAAGGGAGTGGAGGCTGCGGGCGGTCAGATCGATGTGAACCGCCAAGCGACCATCCTTCTCGTAGGTGGAGTGATCTGGGCCTACCTCGGGATCATCTTCGAGATCATGACCGAGACGGTCGCGTGGGAGCGCTGGGAAGGAACCATCGAGTACACGTTCATGGCGCCGCTGTCGCGCATCGTCCACCTCGGCGGCATGGGGATCTTCTCGGTCGCGTATGGAGTGGTGCGCGCATCGCTGTTGTTCGGGGTCATCGCGATCTTCTTCGACCTCCAGATGCCGCAGGCCAATTTCCTCGCCGCCCTCGTGATCCTCGCCGTGGCCTCCATCTCGTTCATCGGCCTCGGCATGATGACCGCCGTGCTGCCGTTGATCTCGCCCGAGAAGGGTTCGCAGCTTGGATTCATCGCGCAGGGTCTGCTGCTCGTCGTGTCCGGCATCTACTACCCGGTCTCGGTCCTACCCGAGCCGATGCAGTGGCTGTCCGTCATATCCCCCGCCACCTATGCGCTGGAAGGGATACGTGATGCGATCCTCGAAGGGGCCGGTCTCACCGCGTCGCTCGACGAGATCGCGGCTCTGGCGGTCATCGGCGTGGTGTCGATACCGCTCGGCATGGCCATCTTCCGCAGAGGTGAGCGCTATGCAAAGCAGCACGGCAAGCTGAAGCGGTCCGGCTAGAAGATTCCGGGTCGGGAATCGCTCGTATAGCGAGCGAGATCAAGGTGGGAAACGGGGTCATATCAACCGGGAGATGATGTCGTTGGCGACCATCGTGCGATCCCCCGGGATCTGAAGCCATCCGTCATCTTCGGCGAGCGATCCCTCTGCCAGCAGGGCTTCGATGATCGGGCGACGCTCGGCGAGCGATCCGAAATGATCTTCGAAGTCCGGAACACAGATCCCGGAGGCGAGCCTCAGACCGAGCATCAACGCTTCGGCCCTATGGTCCTCGACGATCTCGTGACCGGACTCGGTGGAAGAACCGGATACAACCGCGTCGACGAAATCGCGCGGCAGCCGCACGTTCCAGTAGCGGCGCCCGGCGAGATGACCGTGCGCACCAGCTCCGAAGGCGAGGTACTCGCCCGCGCTCCAGTAGAGAACGTTGTGACGGGACGCCCGGCCGGGCTTGGCCCAGTTGGATACCTCGTAACGGTGATATCCGGCAGCCGACAGGACCGCGTCGGCCACTGCATGGCGCTCGGCCTGGACGTCGGGATCGACGTCGGGCACCCGGCCGGTCCGCACCATGGTGTCGAGCGGGGTGCCCTCCTCCACCGTCAAGGCATAGGCCGAGATGTGGTCCGGGCCCGCTCCGACGATGCCTTCGAGCGAACGCATCCAGTCGTCCGGCGTCTCCCAGACCGAGCCGTAGATCAGGTCGGCGTTGAGGTCATCCACACCGGCCGAGCGAGCCGCAGAGATCGCTTCGAGCGCTTTCGAATAAGAGTGTGTTCGGCCCAGGCCCTCAAGCACGTGCGGCATCAGTGACTGGATGCCTATCGACACGCGGTTGAAACCGGCCCCCAGCAGCCCCTCGAAGTAGGCCTCGTCGACCGTCTCGGGGTTGGCTTCGACGGTCACCTCTGCATCCGGCGCGATGCCGACACGGTCGCGCACCGCACCGAGGATGCGGGCCAGGTCACCGGCCGGGAGCAGCGTCGGGGTGCCCCCACCGAAGAACACCGACGTTGCTTCCGGGAAGTCGCCAGAGGTGCGCTCGATGTCGGCGACGACTGCATCGACGTACGGACGATGGAGTGCGTCGAGACCCTCGTAGGTGTTGAAGTCACAGTAGTGGCAGCGGTGGCGGCAGAAGGGGATGTGGACGTACACGCCGAAACCGGGGTCGGCGAGCCACTGTCCCGAACGCTGGGCGACCGCCACCGGGGTGGTCACGGTTTGGCCCCCGCCTTGTCTTGATCCACGCGCAACGCCTCGATGAAGGCGGTCTGCGGCACCTCGACGGACCCGATCTGCTTCATGCGCTTCTTGCCCTCTTTCTGCTTCTCGAGGAGCTTGCGCTTACGGGTCACGTCACCGCCGTAGCACTTGGCGATGACGTCCTTGCGCTTGGCCTTAACGGTCTCTCGGGCTATCACCCGCGACCCGATCGCCGCCTGGATCGGCACGTCGAACATCTGCCTCGGGATCAGCTTGCGAAGCCGTTCGGTCATGTTCTTTCCGTAGTCGTATGCCTTGTCGCGATGAACGATCGTCGAGAAAGCATCGACCGGTTGCCCGTTGAGCAACACATCGACCTTGACGAGCTTCGACGGTTTGAGACCCACCGGTTCGTAGTCGAGCGACGCGTAGCCCTTGGTCCCGGACTTCAACTGATCGAAGAAGTCGAAGATGATCTCGCCGAGCGGCATGTGATAGCGGATCTCGACCCGCTCCGGCGAGAGATAGTGCATCTCTTTGAGCTCGCCCCGCCGCTCCTGGCACAGCTGCATGACGGTGCCGGTGAACTCGGACGGTGTCACCACCATGACCGACACGTAGGGCTCCTGCACCTCGACGATCGAGTTGGCGTCGGGCATATCCGTGGGGTTGCGCACCATGCGTTTGTTGCCGCCGTCGACCTCGACCTCATATCCCACCGAAGGAGCGGTTGCGATCAGCGAGAGGTCGAACTCGCGCTCGAGACGCTCGCGAACGATCTCCATGTGCAGCAGGCCGAGGAACCCACAGCGGAAACCGAAGCCGAGGGCCGTTGACGACTCCGGCTCGTAGACCAGGGCCGCATCGTTGAGCTTCAGCTTCTCCAACGCGTCGCGCAATTCGGGGAAGTCATCGCCTTCGATCGGGTAGATGCCGGCGAACACCATCGGCTTCGGTTCGCGGTAGCCGGGTAACGGAGCGGGCGCCGCCTCCTTGCCGCGGTGCGTGACGGTGTCACCGACCTTGGCGTCGGACACGTCTTTGATCCCCGCGATCAGATAGCCGACCTCGCCGGTCTCGAGCACATCGACCGGCGTCGCATCGGGAGACATCACACCGATCTCATCGGCATCAACCAGAACGCCGGTCGCCATGAACTGGATCGGGTCACCCTTGCGCAGCGCTCCGTCGATCACCCGGATGTAACAGATCACGCCCCGATAGGCGTCGTAGGTCGAATCGAAGATGAGGGCCCGCAGAGGTGCGCTGGGGTCACCCTTCGGTGAAGGGATCTTCTCGACTATGGCCTCGAGCAGAGCAGGGATGCCTTCCCCGGTCTTCGCAGAGATCCGGTGGATCTCGTCTGGGCCGCAACCGATCAGCGACGCGATCTCTTCGGCGTACTTCTCGGGCTGCGCCGCAGGAAGGTCGATCTTGTTCAGCACCGGGATGATCTCGAGCCCCGCGTCCACCGCCAGATAGAGGTTGGTTAGAGTCTGGGCCTCGATGCCCTGGGCAGCATCCACGAGCAACAACACACCGTCGCAGGCGGCCAGCGAACGGGACACCTCGTATCCGAAGTCCACGTGGCCCGGGGTGTCGATCAGGTTGATCTCGTAGGTCTCGCCGTCGCTCGCCTTGTACTCCATGCGCACGGCGGCAGCCTTGATCGTGATCCCCCGCTCCCGCTCGAGGTCCATGCGGTCGAGGTACTGCTCCCGCATGTCGCGCTCGGACACCGTCCCGGTGAGCTGAAGCAACCGGTCCGAGAGGGTCGATTTCCCGTGGTCGATATGGGCGATGACGGCTATCGCCCGCTGATGGGCTAGATCCATAGGCCCGAGGGTACCTGTGGTCTGTTACCCTTGGAGGCCGTTCCCCGAGGGCACTCATCCCCGGGAGCGACCCCAGACATCGATAGGAGCAGGTGTTACACGCATGGCCAACATCAAGTCCCAGATCAAGCGGAACCGCCAGAACGAGGCCGCTCGTAAGCGCAACAAGGCAGAGCGCTCGGCCCTGAAGACCCAGATCAAGAAGTTCCTCGGTGCTGCCCAGAGCGGCGACGACTCCGCCAAGGAGCTCTACGTCGACGTATCCAAGTCTCTGGACAAGGCCGCCGCCAAGGGCATCATCCACAAGAACAAGGCCGCCAACCAGAAGGCCCGTCTGGCCAAGAAGCTCGGCTAGCGAACCGCCGTACCGCACATCTGGAACCCCGCCCCGGCGGGGTTCTTTCGCGCCAGGGGTCCTAGAACATCGGGGCGGTCGCCGCGATGCCCGAGACGATCCTGGTGACGGCGGTCTCGAGCACGATCTCGGGTGGGAGATCCCCACCTTTCATCTGAACGTCGGTCTCCGCCAGCACCGACAGCGCGGCAGCGAGCTCCTCTTCCGAGTATGAGCGTGCCTGTTTCTCGAGACGTTCGGCCCTCCAGCCCGGAAGACCCATCGCTTGACCGACCGCCTTGGCGCCCTGCTCGGCGTAGCGTCGGGCACGCAGCATCCGGCGGACCTGAGCGGCGAGCGCGCCGAGGACCACCAGAGGCTGTTCGCCTTGATCCAGCAGTCGCCGCAGGGCGGTCATCGCCTGGGGCAGTCGACGGTCCCCCACCGCATCCGTGAAGGCGTACATCCGCTCGTCGGCGAGACGGGAGAACATGTCGCGCACCTGACCCGGCCCGATACGGGCCTCGGCCCCGAACCCGGTGGCCAACTGGCTCAGCGAACCATCGAGGTCGCGCAGTTCCGTGCCGATCGCGTCGATCAGTGCCCACGCTCCCCGGTCGTCGATCTTCAGCCGGTGCTCGCCGGCGCGCTGACGGATCCAGGTGACGAGCTTCCGTCCTTTGGGGGGATCGAGGGAGATCACGGTCCCGGCCCCCTTAACGAGAGCCTCGAGTTTGTTCCGTCCGCTGGCTACCAGAACCAGCACCGCGTACGGCGACGGTGAGGCTAGATAACGCTCGAGCGCGGCGAGGTGATCCTTCTTCAGGTCCTGTGCATTGTAGACGACCACCAACCGCCGTCCGCCGAGGAGGTTGGGGGTCTCGAGTGCCGACATGAGCGCGGCCGGTTCCACATCCGGCTGGAAGACGTCCTCCGCGAGATGGTCGGTGCCGGCCTCCTCGCGGATGCGATCGAGAGCCTCTTCCGAGAGGAAGCTCTCGCCCAGAAGCAGGTAGACGGGCGAGCTCACGCCTCCCGTAGCCCCATCTTGTAGACCTGAGCGTCACCTTCCCGGAGCGAGACGTACTCGGCCCCCTCATCCAGGAGCGCAGCCCACTCGGCCCCCATCCAGGCCTCGGCCTCCTCCTTCGTGGAGAAGTCCTCGGTCGTACGCATCTCGTTCCCTTGGGGGCCTATGAGGACCCATGTGAAGGCGGCCATCGCCCGAGCTTATCCGGGGGTTACGTCAGCGAGAAGGCAAGTACGCCCAGGAGCAGGTGAGAACCGCCCACGATGATGCCCCAGGCGGCCAGAGACAGGGACTCGGTCTCCTGCGCACCGGTCCCCTGGGTCCCGACCTGAGCGAGGATGCTGCGACGGCCGACCTGCCTGCGGTTACGTCCCCGGCCGGTGGCCCATCCCTCGGGAGGTTCGACGGCTCCGAGCAGTCCGAGAGCCAACGCCATGAGCCCGACGATCAGCAACATCGAGCCGAGGGCGTACACGAAATCCCACTCGCCCAGCAACACGAACAGGATGGCCCCGGCGATCGAAACCACGATGCCGCTGGCGATCGAGATGAGCAATGCCTTGGGATGGGACACGTTCATCCACCCAGGTTATCGAGCACCGCCTGATATCGAACCCTGAGCGAGAGCGCCACGAGCATGGCGCACAGGACCCCCGTAACGGCGGCAGCGTGGGGCGAGATGCCCACCTCTGCCCAAGCTGCGCCTCCGAAGGCACTTGCGACGTGGTTGATCCATGCCACCGGAACGACGGCGAGCCGTGCGATCGACGCCCCGATCGGCGGAACGGCGAGCGACACGATTCCGGCGGCGAGACCGAGGACGGTGGCGGGGGCCACCGCACCCGCCGCGATCAGGTTCGCCGGCAGGGCCGCGAGCGAGTAGACGCCGAAGGCGGCCCCGATGATCGGGGCTACCGCGATCTGAGCGGACACGGTGACCCCGGCAGCAAGAGCGACGATGCGAGGGCCGGGGATACGGTCGGCGATGGGAGCCGCCCACAGGATGATGCCCGTGGTCGCAGCGACCGAAAGATGGAGACCCACGGAGTAGAGCAGGTCGGGTCGCATGGCTACCACCACTCCGACCGCCAAGCCCAGGGCCGCGAAGGATTCCGTCAGGCGGCCCGTGAGGGCCGCCCAGATGCCGATCGCACCCATCGTCGTCGCACGGAGGACCGAGGGCTCGGGTCCGACCACAACCACGTACACGGCAAGGCCGAGCGCGGCGATGGTGTAACGAGCGATGCGCGGCAAGCGTCCGAAGGCAAGGAGCAAGGCACCTGTGACTATCGCGACGTTGCTCCCCGACACCGCGACGAGATGGGCGAGTCCGGCGTCTCTGAAGCGTTCCTCCTGTTCCGGCGAGAAGCCTTCCGTGTCGCCGATCACCAGGCCGCGCAACAGCGCGGCATCATCGCCATCCATGACGGCCGATGCCTCTCTCACACCGTTGCGCACGGACGCGGCGACCGCAGAGATGCCGGAAGGGGCGGTCAACTGGGGCTCACTCAGTAGTTCGGCGCGCGCCTCGGCCCCCATGCGCCGCAATGCTTGGTCGAAGGACCCATCGAAGAGAGGAGAGAGACGGACGGTCGCGGACAAACCAGAACCCGAAGGGATAGAGGTCGGTTCGGTCACCACCATCGAGCCGAGACGGTGAACGACACCGTCACAATCCAGCGTCCGTACCTCGATGAAGGTACCCATGGAGCCCGAGCGCGGCTCCACGAGTCCTTGCAGATCGCAGGTCGTCACCGTGGCGGCAAGCTCTCCGATGATCGTGGAAGGGGACGCTGTCTGATGGGACCGAACCCCTCCGATAGCCAGGCCGGCGAGCATCAACGCAACGAACGAGTTCCTCCGGAACCGCATCGCAGGGATGGCGACAAGGGCGACCATCCACAACGGAGGCGTGAGGAGCACACCGACACAGATCCCCAGTGCCAGCGACCAGGCCCTCATAACGTGAGGTAGGGAGCGATCATCTCGAAGGTCGCGGGACCGATGCCGCTCACCTCCATCAATTGCTCCAGCGTCGCGAACCCGCCGGCCTGCTCCCGGTAAGCCACGATCGCGGCGGCCTTCACCGGCCCGATCCCCGGCACCGTCTCTAGGGCCGTGATGTCGGCCGAGTTGACACTCACGAGGCCGGGGCTCGTCGGTGATGCAGGCGCGGCCGAGGACGGAGCCACTCGGCTCGGAACTTCGATCCTCATGCCGTCGGCGACGGGCTGCGCGAGGTTCAAGGCATCGAGGTCGGCACCAGGCCGGGCCCCTCCGGCGGCCGCCACCGCATCCGCCACCCGAGATCCCGATGGAAGCTCGTAGAGTCCCGGTCGCTTGACGGCACCGGCTACGTGAACGAAGAACCCACCTTGCGGAGAGGAAGTAGCGGAGGTCGCCGGCGGCGCGATCGCAGGCGCGGTGTGGCGGGCTTGCAGGGCAAGCCAAGCTGCGACACACAGCGCAACAACACCTCCAAGCGCGACGAGGTGCGAAGGCGACAGCTTCCTTACATCGAGTTCTATCGGCCGCATCGCCAAGATCGGACCTCATCCGGCGGGCGCGCGTTGTGACCCAGGTCACAGGACGACGCAAGGGCGGACGCATCATGCTCCATCGCCTCGATGCGATGTTCGCGACCCCCCTAGCACCCTGGTGCCCCGAGATCTTCTAGCTCAGGTTTTCCGGACAGGCCTCCAGTTCCATACATCTTTCGGAAAGCGGAAGTTCTGTGGAAGTAGAGCCTCAGCCCAGGAAACCGCCGCTCGGCGTCAGTTTCCTGGGTCGGAGCCTGTAGGGGCTACCAGGGAGATGAGTTTCGGGGGCCGCGCTATGACCTTGGCCGGATCCTTGCCGTTCAGGTGGTTGCGCACCTTCTCCGAGGCGAGCGCCTTCGACAGCATCTCGTCCTCGGCGATCGTGGCCGAGACGGGGATCGTGTCGCGGACCTTGCCGTTGACCTGAACCACCATCATCACTTCTTCGACCGCGGCCAGCGACTCGTCAAAGGTGGGCCACGGTTGCTGATGGATCGAGTACTCGTTACCGAACCTGGCCCACTGCTCTTCGGATAGGTAAGGAGCCATCGGCGCCAGCAACAGGAGCAGGTGTTCGATGACTTCGCGCAGCACGCCGAGGTGAGAACCACCCGACGCACGGTACT
>JBKHYB010000035.1:0-9062 GCA_046565725.1 Actinomycetota bacterium | reverse complement strand
GATCAAAGCGGAGAACTGGCGAGCCTGGAACTTCTCCATCGTCGACGGCAGTGACCGCGAGGTCGGCCGGATAACTAAGAAGTGGGAAGGCCTCATGAAGACCGCCTTCACCACCGCCGACAACTACGTCGTAGAGATAGACCCCGCCGTGCAAGGTGACATGCGTTTGCTGGCACTGGCCTCGGCGGCAGGCATCGACACGGCTCTGAAACAAGACTCCCGCGGTCTGAGCTAAGGAACCCGGTTTCCTAGTCGGAATCTGGTCGATAATCGACCAGATTCCGACGCAGAAACCTCGACTAGCGGAGTTTGGGGCCGCCGACCAGTGTTCCGATCACTCCCTCGGCCCCCATGTTTCCTCCACCGGTGACGCAGATCGTCGTGCACTCGTCCACGTATGCGCCCCAGACGAATCCATCGGGGTCGATGACGATGTCGATGAAGTCCAGGATCCCGGGAACGCGTCCCGAACAACGGCCGGGGCCGCAGGTCCCTCGCAGCAGCGGGTCCTTGGTGTCGTTGACGGTCGTGGTGTAGAAGACCGGGTTCGCATCCAAGGCGTTGGTCGAGATGGTCATGTATCCGTGCCAGGTCGTGTCTTTGTAGTCCGCCTGTTGGGGGCAGGGCGGGTTCTCCCCGCCGCAGTCGCCCTTCATCGGTTTGTTGGGTGAGTTCTCGGTGCCCATGTAGGTCAACGCGATCTTCCCGTTGTCGCCTACGTCGATGCTCGGCAGGTTGGCCTCGTTGACACCCGGTGGAGCGACCATCATCGCCTTGCTCCAGCTCTCACCGCCATCCTTGGACACGGCCAGGTACGGGAGTCGGTCTAGACCGATCCACAGGTAGTAGATGTTTCCGCCCTTGTCGACGACCACGCTCGGGTCGGCGCCCCCGATGTGACCGACCTTCTTGTCTACGAGAACGTCTTCCCAGGTGACACCCTCGTCCCGGCTGATCGCCAGTGAGGCCTTCTCGCAGTATTCGCGAGGCAGGTAAACGTTCCCCTTGTCGTCCACGTATCCGTGGCCGTGCAGACCTCCGCAGAAGTCACCGTCATCGGGGTTGACCCCGGTGTAGGCGGGCGTGCCTGCTGGGATCCACGTGAGGCCACCATCGAGGGACTTGCCACACGAAGACGACGCAACGTCGTTCCAGCAGTAGTAGAGGACGTTCGGGTATCCGACGGTGGTGGACGACTTCGGCGGACCACCGAAGAAGGTCTGGTGGTCGTTAACGGGACGTCCGCACGCGAGAGGGTTCGTGATCCACGATTCGCCCCCGTCGTCACTGAAGGATGCGAACGAACAGTCCACGGTGAGATCGATCGTGAAGATCCGAGACCGGTCCTTGTCACCTAGCCGGTTGTCTACCCAGGTGTAGGGGTCCAAGGACAGGGTGTGCGTGTTACGGCCGCCGATGTTTGGCGAAACGTCTTCCCACGTCTTCCCGCGATCCTTGGAACGCATGACGAGGACGCGGGTGTTCGTCTGGAAGGCGGAGGTGTAAACCCAACCGTTGTTGGCAACCCCGACCGTGGGCTCTCCTGAAGTCACGCCCAGTCGACTCAGCCTGGCATCGGGAGCATCCTTGGATGCCACCTTCTTCGCCCCGGCCTGGTGGGCGATCGCGGTCCCTCCGGACCCGTCCTTGGTGCTCTTGCCCGAGGCGTCGGCAGGCACGGGTGTGCTCATCGAGAGTGCCAGGGCGACGAGGGCGATAAGGCAGCTCAGGGCTACCGAGCGGCGCGTGCGGGTCGAAGTCATCTACCAGGAATCCCCTTCTCGCTGCTGATCTTCATACGTGGGTTCGCCTTCGGGGGTGGGTCTCCTGCGGCTCAGTCCAGGCGGGGCCCGCCGTCGAAGCGGCCGATGATCCCCTCCGAGCCCATGTTGGCCGGCCCCGTGATGCAGGCAAGCATGCATCCGTCGACGAACGCGGACCACGCCACCCCGTCACGGTCGATAACGACATCGATGAAGTCGTAGACCGCCTTGCAGCGCCCGGGCCCGCAAGTGCCGCGGATCAGTGGATCTTTGGGGTCATTGATCGGTGCGGAATAGAACGTCGGTTCTTTATCTAGAGCATCGGCCGAGATGGTCATGTAGCCGTGCCAGGTGGTGTTCTTGTACTCCTCGGGTTCCGGGCAGGCACCGATAGCCGTGCACTCGGTCGCTTCTGGGAAAGGTTCGCCGGGCGAGTTCGTCGTGCCCATGTAGGCGATCGCGATCTTGCCTTTCCCACCGAGGGCTATGGACGGCAGGTTCGCTTCGTTGACTCCGGGAGCGCCCACCATCATCGGTTTGCTCCACTTCTTGCCCCCGTCCTTGCTCACGACGAGGTAGGGCAGGCGATCCTTCCCCACGTATGTGTAGAAGATGTTGCCCTTGCCGTCTGCAACGACGCTTGCTTCGTGACCGGTGACCCCACCTTTCGCTACCTGCACCCTCTCCCAGGTGCGCCCTTCGTCCTTGCTGATAGCGAGCCACGGTTGGCCGCAGTAGCCGCGTGGGATGTACACGGTCCCCGCGTCGTCCACGAATCCGTGTCCGTGAAGCCCTCCGCACAACTGGGTGCCCCCGTTCTGCGGATCGACGCCCGGGAACGCTGGGGTTCCCGTCGCGGTGAAGGTGATCCCTCCGTCCAGGGACTTCTGACACGACGAGGTGGCGATGTCGTTCCAGCAGTAATAGATGATGTTGGGGTACCCGATCGTGGGGCTCGTGACCGGTGGCCCACCGAAGAGGGTCTGGTGGTCGTTGACGGGTCGACCGCAGACGAGTGGATTGGTGAACCAAGAGTCCCCGGCGTCGTCGCTATAAGAGAGGTATGAGCAAGCGATCGTGAGGTCGATGGTGAAGACGCGCGAAAGATCCTGGTCAGACCGAGGCAGGTCGACATAGGTGTAGGGATCGAACGACAGCAGCTGGGCGTTCCGTCCGGCGATGCGAGGGGAGACGGTCTCCCACGTTTTGCCATTGTCCGCGGACCGCAGTACTTCCACGCGGGTGTTCGTCTGGATGGCCGAAGTGAAGACCTTCCCGTCCTGGGTGACCCCCAGTGTGGGCTCGGATGAGTCGACGCCCAAGCGCATCAGGCGTGGGCTTGGGGCATCCTTCGAGGGCACCTCGCGGCCTCCGGCTCTGTGCGCTGTCGCTCTGGGGCCGGAGCCGTCCGAACCCTTCTGGGGCCCGGCCGTGGCGACCCGAGGACCGACCAGGCTTGCCGCCACCACCGATAGCGCGATCAGTGCCGTTAGCTTCCCTCTGATGTCTCGCATCCGGCCCGTCTCCTGCCCTGTCCGTTCTGTCCGATTTGACTCTGCCTCCAGGTTTCGACGGAGGTGGGAGGTGTCCTGCCGACTGCGGATAGATGGTCAGTGGTGACTATTCAAGGCAAGGTCAAGATGGTCGAAGATACCGATATGGCTCACAGGCCGGTGGTGCTTCTGGTTGATGACGATCCCGCTATGCGGGATCTACTCGAGACGATCTTTCACACCCATGGCGGGTTCCGTATCGGCGGAGTGGCGCAGGATGGGTTCGAGGGCGCCATGATGTGCGCCGACATCAATCCGGACGTGGTCGTGCTCGACTACTTCATGCCGCGCTGGGACGGTGCCAAGGCGGCAGAGTTCATCCGGCAGCATTCTCCGGAGTCAAAGATCATCGCCTTCTCGGCCGTGCTCGGTGAAGCACCCCCGTGGGCCGATGAGTTCCTTCTGAAGAACGACATCACGCACCTTCTGCCGCTCGTCGAGAAGATGGTCGGCGGGTGGCTGGCACCCGCCTGATACCCATCGGTGTCTCGAGGCTTTAGAGCCGTTCGACGATGATGGCCATCCCCTGACCACCGCCGACACACATCGTCTCTAGGCCGACCGTCTTATCGAGCGTCTGAAGGTCGTTGAGCAGCGTCCCCATGATGCGAGCGCCCGTCATCCCGTCGGGGTGACCGAGGGCGATCGCCCCACCGTGCGGATTCAACTTGGGGTCGAAGGGGTCGACACCGAACTCGCGTGCGGAAGCGATCACCTGAGCGGCGAAAGCCTCGATGAGCTCGACCACGTCGATGTCCTCGATCGACATGCCGGCCTGCTTCAGCACCTTGCGGACGGCTTCGATGGGACCTACCCCCATGATCTCCGGGGCGACGCCCGAGACGGAGCTGGCGACTATGCGGGCGATGGGCTGGAGACCCAGTTGTTTAGCGCGCTCATCGCTCATGACGAGCACGGCGGCTGCACCGTCGTTCAACGGGCACGAGTTACCGGCCGTAACCCTGCCATCCGGCTTGAAGGCCGGTGCCAGGCTGGCGAGCTTCTCCAGGGTAGAACTGGGCCGGGGCCCGTCGTCCGTATCCACCACCGTCCCGTCCGCCTTGGTGTAGGGGACGATCTCTCGGGCGAAGAAACCGTCGTTCTGAGCTGCGACGGCGCGTTCCTGGGAGTTCTGGGCGAATCGATCCATGTCTTCACGGCTCACGTCGAACTTCTCGGCGACGTTCTCCGCGGTCATGCCCATAGGTATGTAGACGTTGGCGATCTCGGCGTCGTCGCCGAAGAGCTTGGGGTGAAGTTCCTCCATGTCCTTCGGGTAACCCTCGACCTGGGAGATCGATTCGACCCCCGCGGCGATGTAGACGTCGCCTTCGCCTGCTTTGATCGCGTGGTAGGCCATCCGGATCGTCTGCGTCGACGATGCGCAGAACCGGTTGACGGTGCAGCCTGGGACATGATCGGGCAGTCCCGCGAGAAGGACGGCGCGACGGCCGAGGTTCATGCCCTGCTTCTCCTGCGGGAAGCCGCAACCCATCATCACATCGACGACCTCGCCGGGATCTACCTCGGGGGCCTTCTCCAGAACGGACCGGATCGCGAATGCGGCCAGATCGTCCGGGCGGACGTCTGCGAGCGATCCCTTGTTAGCGCGACCGATCGGGGTACGCGCCGTTGCAACGATGACTGCCTCGGGCATGGATGCTCCTTGGTCGAGGGGGACGGACCTCGGTTAAGCCTAGCCCTGCGGCACGACCGTCGTGACTAGCGGCACCTTGACGGTGTTGGCATAGGTGTCGCCGACGTTCTCCGGCCCTCGGCTGGGAACCATCCACTGCCACTGCTGGCCGTCGATCTCGGTCAGCGGCGCAGGCGAGAAGGCGTTGTCGGTGTCGCCCGTGATGAAGTAGTGGATCCCGTGGGAACCGAATGCCCCCTGACGGTAAGGACCGGCGCCGGCGTCGGGATCGGTGAAGCAGGGGCGCTCCGTGTAATCGGTGTACCCGCGCTCGTTCATCCAGTCGTAAGACTCACCGGGCCACAGGCGAGGGGAAGGGTTGTCCCCGGTCCCATCGTCGAGGCAGGCGTCGTCCCGGTAGTAGGGGACCACCGTCGGGTTCTCGAGAGCCTGGGCGTTCTTGATCTCGAAGATATATACGAGGGACCCGTTGTCACCGCGGCCGGAGACCTGCTCCCAGTTCAGGAAGGCCAGAGGTTTGGTGAAGGTCGGATCCGGCACGTCGATGAAGAAGGGCTCGTTGTCGACCGGTCTCTGATCGATGTTCGTCTGCGGTATCTCGTCGTTGATGCCGTCGATGGCCACGCCCTCGGTGAGGGACTCGTTGTAATACGTCGAGACCGCGTCGTGGTTGTAATCCCACGAGGTATAGAGGCCATCCGGCGGGATGGGATGCACCCGCACGCGGTACCGATAGGTGATCGCGTCCCGGTAGAACGTCTCGGTCTTGGTCACGTTGGTGCCCGAGTCCGCGCCCCAGACCTCGCGGATCGCCCGCACGGGTCCGGCCAGCTCTCCCAAGAGGACGGAGTTGCCTTCCCAGTTGACCTGCTCGTCTTCGAAGCCGACGAGCGAGATCGACGAGTCCGGACTCTGTTGGAACGCTCGACCCTTCCAGCGATCGATCAGGTCGGGCCCATACTCGAGAGTCGTGTCCTCGGTCACGTCCTTGGGCTTGGGTCCGTTGCCCGGCTTGTCCGGCGAGTGCCCCTGGCCCGGGTTCTCCGGACGGTGACCGTTCCCGGGGTTCTCCGGACGGCCACCCTTGGTCTTGGCCCCAGGTCTCGCGACGTGGATCTCGCGGACCATCCACCGCCCTGTCGCCTTCCAGATATACGTGCCGGTGGTCACGGTGACGCCATCGCGCGGGAACCTGTCGTCGGAGTTCCGGGGAACGAGAACCGTTGCGCCGGTGGCCGGATCGATCTGTTCCTCGCAGACGGTTCCGCTGAGGTTAGGTCCGTATCCTCTGTTGCTGGTGCCGAGTTTCTCCGGGTCGTCCTCGGCGAAGACGTCCTTGTCGATCCAGCGATCGGCTTCGGCGTCACGCTCATAGCGGACGTAGCCGTTGGACTCATCGAAGGCTGGGCCACCATCACGGGTGAAGAGATAGACGTAGCGGGCTTCGCCGGGTCTGAACGGGTCGTCGATGCGGACCTCTAGGCGCCGAGCGGTTCCAGCGGGAGAATCTGCCGGTGCCCTCTCGCCGGCGTCGGATGCCATGAAAACGACCTCGTCGTCGTCGTCCAAGGTGAGGACGGGATCTTCGGTACGAGTTACGCCTTCGGGGTACTGCGCGTAGCATTCGCCGGCGGTCTTCAGCCACGACTCGACATCCCACTCGTAGGACAGTTCCTTGTCGGTTCCCGAGTAGATGCCGAAGTCGGAGTTGGCATTAGCGAGGAAGTAGGGGAATCGCTCGTCGACCTGTACGGGTATCTCTTGCCAGGAACCCTTATGGAAGCTGTAGGCCACCACGGCGTCGGGGTCGATGGTGCTCCAGGTCTCTTTGGGGGGCACGACCATCACGCCGTTGTGGGCGTCCCTCACACCGTCCATCGCCCCGCTGGGGTAGGGCTTCGGAGAGCCATCGGCTGCAGGGCCCGACCAACCTGGAAGGTCCGCGCCGGTGAGGATCACGGGTTCGACGCCGCGCTCCGGTGCATCGGTGGGGGAGGCACTGGCACCGATGCCACCTAGGGGCAGAACGGCAGATGCGACCGTGGCCGCGATTAGACCGATGAACCTCCGACGCAATGGGTCCTCCCAGGTGCTTTCGAGGTGGTTTTGGGTTCCCCTGAGGTTCTCCGCCCGATGGGGATTCCCCTGCCCACTCAGTCCTGAGAGATGTAGATGGGGGAGGTCAGAGCAAGCATGGTCAAACGGTTCTCGCACAGCGTGGTCGGTTCCCCGCCTGCCGGTCCCGAGAAGACGTCTATCGCATCGCAGCCGAAGCTGAGTTGGCCCCGTTGCTCGGGCGCGTCGGGCATGAATACCTCCGCTCTCAGCCACGTCGATCCGGCAGGTGCTTCGGTCGTGTACGTGAAGTCGTTCCCGGTGACCTCGACCAGTTCGAAGGTGCGGCTCCCGTTGGTCACCAAACGAAGCAAGGTGCCCGGCGCGCCCTCCACCGTTACCTTCACCGCAGCCCCGGACGGCACCTTGTCTCCGATCATCGACTCGAACTCTCCGTTGCGGTTGCGGTCGGCTTCCATGTTGATGAACGTCTCCGACATGGATGGCGGTTGGTGAACGATCGTGGTGCGGCCCTCGCGGAGCGCTTCCAGCACCCCTTCGGGGCTCGCCTCCCGAGCGAAGACCCAGGTGGTGGGTTGTCCTACACCGGCCAGTGGAGTGATCGATCGCCAGTGGTTGTCCGAACCTCCGGTGGCGCCGACCTCATGACCGGCGTCGAGGAACGCGTCCCAGAACCTCAGAGAGAAGTCGTTGTCGTTGGCGGCCGGCATCGGATGCTGCCACAGCCACGGACCGATGTTCCACACCTCGATGGTTTCGGGGACGAAGGCATAGCCGTAAGAACGCTCCCAGTCGTGGTCGGACGGATGGTTGATCTGGAAGGCTCCGCCCAACTGTTTGAGCTCTCGCGCCAAACGTTCGACGTCTTGTAGCGACCGGGTGCCGTTGTCGTGGAGTTCGGTGGAGCCCAGCATCTGCGCGTGCCCTGCCAGCGAGTTCTCGTATCCGGGCAGCCACAGCAAGCCGGCGCTACCGAAGGCGGGGTCGGCTACCGAGCGGACGTCATTGTGGTCGGTGATCGCTAGGTAATCCAGCCCGCGGCTCCGAGCGATCTCGCCTTGCTCGGCGACCGACCACCCGAGTGTGTAGAACTCGTCGATGCTCGTGTTGTCGTCGTGGGGACCACCGTAGCTATCGTGGCTATAGGTGCTGTGAACGTGAAGGTCGCCGGCGAGCCATACTCCGCCGTGCTTGTCGTCACGACGACCGAACTTCTTTTCGGCGGTAGCCGGCAAGGATGCGACCACCACGGCGCAGGTAGCCAGGGCCGCCGCCGAGATCATGACGCGCCGCTTCGAGATCTTCAGCATGTCGAGGAGTTCTACGGGCGCCCGGCGCCTACCTGCCTACTGCTCGGGAAAAGGAAAAGGGAGCTTGGGTCCCCCCGGTCCCAAGCTCCCGGCTGTCGTTCTTCGTTCTGGCGGTTAGCGCGAGAGAGCGCTGACCGATTCCACCAGATCTGCAGCCCACTCCTGGGCGGCATCCTTGTGGTCAACCTGCTCAAGCTGCCGCATCCACTCGCGGCCCTTGTCGGTTAGGTGCGGCTCTAGGCCGACCAAGAGACCAGCTTCGCGGAGCTCGTTGATGAGTAGCGCGCCGATCGTGATCACCTCTTCCCTCGATACCCGTAAACAACCCTGACTCTCTCTCCGACGCTCAGGTTAGCGAGCGGTTACTTGACTGTCAGGTCTGAGAGCTAGTGAGCGTTCGCACGAACTCTTGACCGGCCGGTCCAGTGACGCGGGTCACAGGACATGTCGCAGAGGTCCCGTAGCGTGGTCCCCATGCGCTCCGGTCGATATCTGCTGTTGCTGTTGCTGGTGTCCTGCGCGCCCCACCAGGTCGATCTGATGGCCCAGGGGCCGGCGACGTGGGGGGACGAGCCGGGCGGCTTCGAGCGCGCCACGGTGACGAGGGTGGTCGATGGCGACACCGTCGAAGTCGAGATAACCGGCCGTTCACGTGGGCCCGGCGCGGGCCTCGCTCGGGTGGGCGAGGTTCACAAGGTACGCC
>JBKHYB010000034.1:0-9249 GCA_046565725.1 Actinomycetota bacterium | reverse complement strand
TTCGACGGTTTCGATCCCGCCCAGCAGTTCGCGCAAGCGACCTGCCACCTTCAGGGATTCACGTGACGAACACTCCGGGAGGATCACGGCGAACTCCTCACCGCCGTAACGGGCGGGGATGTCGAACTCTCTCGATCCCAGCTTCAGGGTGCGTCCCACCTCGCGCAGTACCTCGTCTCCGGCCTGATGACCGTGAGTGTCGTTGAACCGCTTGAAGTGATCTACATCGAGCAATAGGAGGGTCACCGGTTCGCCGGTGCGAGCCGAGCGCGAGATCTCTCGCTCCAGGGCGTTCTGGAAAGTTCTCCGGTTGGCGAGCCCGGTCAGCGCATCGGTATCGGCAAGCTTCTGTACCTCTTTCATCAAGAAGGAATTGCGCAGTGCCAGAGCGCCGTGTGCGGCGAACTGCTCGATGGTCACCAAGGTGCGCCTCGAGATGCGGTTTCCGAAACGCTCCGGATATTCGAGCACCAGCACCCCGATGGCGCCTTGGTCGCCGGCCAGAGGGATCACCAGAAGGTTGCGGGCGAAAGGCATCAGGGCGGCTATCCCGGGGTTCTCGTCGGGGTCGGGCTTCTTCACCAGAGAGGTCCCGGCGCCCTGCTCGAGAGCCCTCTCCAGCAGAACGTCTCGACTGCCCTCGGGAGGCTCGTTGGGTTCCCCCGGCCCCCGGAAAGCGATCACCGCGGTGTCGTCTCCCTCCTTGACCGCAACGAACCCACGCTTGAATCCGAATGATGTCCCCACGGATTCCAGGAGGATGTGCCCGACGGTCTCCGGCTCGGCTTCCTCCTTCAGGGCGGCGGACATCTGCGCCAGGTCCTGAAGGTCTCCCGCTCTGCGCCTGAGTTCGCGCTCGTTCAGGGACGACAGGCTGGCGGTCACGATCGCAACCGTCCAGAAGGCAAGCACGTTGAAGACAGAGATGCGGTTGAACTCCGGCGTTCCGGGGACGAGGCCGAGCGCCCCTTCGGTGGGCTTGAGGATGTCCGCGGCCTGGGCGTAGAAGACGACGAAGAACAGAAGCGAATGCCACAGCGCGATCTTCAGACTGGTCCTGTACGACGCGAGTAGAGCGACGGCGATCAGGTGCAGATACACGAGGAAGCGCAGGGGGCTCTGTGTACCTCCGGTGAGGTACATCGCCCAAGCGAGGAATGCACCGTCGACCAAGAGCATCGCCGACAGGATCGGAAGATTGCGCCCCTGTCCGGAGCGTCTCAGATATTCGAGTGAGGCAGCGCTGATGGCGTACAGAGACGCCGCCAGGAGAACGTCGGACACGGTAGCGCCCACCACCTGCGGCGCGAATACGGCCGACGCCAGAGCGAGGAGGACGAAGCCGACGCGCAGGGCCTGCAGATAGCCCATGCGCTCGGACAACGAGACCATGTCTTCGGATGCCCTCGGCATCGGGTGCGCGCTCATGAGAACGAGAGGTGATCGTCGGCGGGCTCTACCAGGGCTATAGAGAGTTTCGGGTCGCGCGCGTCGAGCCGGTTCTGGATAGAGAGGAACGCGGCGACCGCGAGTGCCAGCGCCAGAGGGAATGCGAACCGCGTCGCCTGCTCGATCACCTGCTGGATGTATTCCCGCAGCGAGTCGGGGCCGTCGATCCGGCCGGAGACCGGTTCGCTCCGAGAATCGAACCCCGCGTTGGATGCGTCCCGTCCTCCGTTCTTGTTCGAGTCACCGGTAGTGCCGTTCTGTTGGTCGCGTCCACCGTTCGCCCCGGGCCCGGTGCCGTCGGTGGTGGGGGAGTTGCCGTCTCCGTTGCCTTCGCCGCCCTGCTCACCATCGGGAGTATCCACGGCGTCCTCGACCGAACCGACGGTTCCCCCCGCGGTGTCTCCTAGATCGTCGGCGGTGCCCGAAACGGTCCCTCCAACCCCATCCAGGGTGTCGTCGATCGCTCCGCCGGTGTCGCCTCCGACCGTGTCGCCGACCGTGTCTCCGGCGTCGTCCACCGCTCCACCCACGGTGTCACCGACATCGTCGATCGTGTCGTCGACGGTGTCGCCTATCTGTCCTGTGGTGTCGTCGACGGAGTCGCCGGTGTCCTTAACGGTGTCGTCGACGGCGTCGACCACATCGTCCACTCCGGGGATCTGAGCCCAGGCCGCGCCGGGGAGAAGCGCCAGGGTTAGCGCCCCCATCAGCGTGATGAGCAACTTCTTCGTCGAGCGCGTGTATCCGTCCATGCCCGTCCTTGCCGTGTGACCCGTCCCGTCCGCGGCGTCTTTTCCAGATATCGGCAGAAAGGGGGGGCCCTTTAGGGCGGCCACGTGATGAATAGAGATGCAGAAAGTCGTATAAGATGCGTCGATGGGTACCACGGTAGGCGTTCTCGGTGCATCGGGATACACGGGAGGGGAGCTTCTGCGGCTCCTGGCGTCCCACCCGGTGTTCGAGGTGGTGTCGGTTTCCGCCGACAGGCAGCTGGGCCGACGGATCGGCGACGTCCACCCGCACCTCAGGGGCAACCTGGACCTCGAACTCGTCCCGGCGTCGGACACCGCGTCCGCCGCCGTCGACGTCCTCTTCTCGTGCCTGCCTTCCGGGCACCTGGGGGGTTTGCTCGCAGGGGTCGAAGCCGAGGTAGTGGTCGACCTTTCCGACGAACATCGGGCCGATCCGGGATGGGTCTACGGGCTGACCGAGTATGCACGGGACCTCCTGCCCGCGCCTCGGGTCGCCAACCCGGGGTGCTATCCGACGGCAACGCTGCTCGCACTCCTTCCTTTCGTTAAAGCGGGAGTGGTGAGCGGGCCCGCGATCGTCGACGCGATGTCGGGTGTTTCCGGGGCCGGGCGCAAGGCCGAAGATCACCTGTCGCTGGCGTCGCTGCACGGCGACGTCGGGGCTTACGGAACCGTCGAACATCGCCACATCCCAGAGATGGAGCGGGCCCTGGCCCGCGTGTCCGAGCGTCCGATCGAGGTGTCGTTCACGCCCCATCTGATACCGGTGGCCAGGGGCTTGCTCGTCACCGCCCGTCTCAACCTCATATCCGACCTCGATGATGCGGGTGCGTTGAACGTCCTCTCGGAGGCCTATCGCGACGAGCCCTTCGTGCACGTGGACGAGACGTGGCCCACACCCAAGAGCGTCGCCGGCTCGAATGGGGCTCGGGTCTCGGCTCGCGTGGACGGCCGGGTGGGGATGCTCATCTGCTCGGCGTCGATCGACAACCTCGGGAAGGGGGCAGCCGGACAGGCGATCCAGAACGCCAACCTGTGCTGCGGTCTGCCGGAAACCACCGGACTCACTGCCGTCGGGGTGTGGCCATGAAGTGGCCGCTCGGGGCTAGGAGCGCCGGGGTCCATTGTGGGATCAAGCACAAGAGTGCCGATCTGGGGGCGATCGTCTTCGACCGGCCCGTGGCGTGGTCGGGGGTCTTCACCACCAACGCAGCCGCGGCTGCCCCTGTGGGTTGGTGTCGGGAGAGGACCGGCGTAGACGTGCAGGCGATGGTCGTCAACAGCGGGAACGCCAACGCGTGCACGGGGGCCGCCGGGGCGATGGCGGTTCGGGAGGTTGCGGAGGCTGTGGCCGGGACGCTCGGATGCGATCCCACCGAAGTGCTTGTGGCTTCGACGGGACCGATCGGTGTGCCTTTGCCGGTACCAAAGATCGTCGGAAGCCTTCCTGATCTGTTCCGCTCCTTGAGCGGCGAGGTGTCCGACTTCGCCCGCTCCATCATGACGACTGACACGACGCTCAAGACCGTCGAGGTATCCGCGGGGCCGGCGCGGTTGGTCGGGGTAGCCAAGGGAGCGGCGATGATCGCTCCGAACATGGCGACGATGCTCGCGTTCCTCGTGACCGACGCAGCGGTACCTGGCTGGGAGTTGCAGGAGATCCTCGCTCCGGCGGTCGAGCGTTCGTTCAATCGGATCTCGATCGATGCCTGCGAATCCACGAACGACTCGGTCTTCTTGTTCTCGACCGGGAACGCTCCGTACGATCCCGAGGCGCTGGCGGCAGCCGTGGAAGCGGCTTGTCTCGACCTGGCACATCAGATCGTGTCCGACGCCGAAGGCGGAACCAAGGTGATCGAGGTCTTCGTCACCGGAGCACGCGACGAAGCTCACGCGGTCGCGCTGGCCCGAGCGGTCACTGCGTCAGACCTGTGGCGCGCCGCAGCACACGGCGGTGACCCGAACTGGGGCAGGATCTTGTCGGCGATGGGTGCGGCCGACAGAGATCTAGATATCTCTACGGTGACCATCTCTCTAGGTGAAACGACCGTCTTCGAGCACGGCGAACCCCGCAGTGTGGACGCGTCCTCGGTGATGTCCTCGGATCGCATCTTGGTCTCGTGCGCACTCTCGGCCGGAGATGGTTCGGCTCGCTTCTGGTGCTCGGATCTTTCTGAGGAGTACGTGACCCTTAACGCGGAGGTGACGACGTGACAACGCGTGCCCAAGCGATCGACAAGGCCGCGGTGCTGACCGAGGCGTTGCCCTACATCAGGGCCTACAAGGGTGCAACGGTTGTCGTGAAGATCGGCGGCGCTGCCCTGGAAGAAGCCGAGCATGCTGCTGCGGTCGCCGAGGACCTGGCGTTGCTGTCCCTGGTCGGTATCGACCTCGTGATCGTTCACGGCGGTGGCCCCCAGGTATCCCAGTCGATGGAGAGGTTGGGGCTGGCGCCCCGCTTCGTCGGAGGGCTCCGCGTGACCGACGAGGAGGCCATGCGCGTCGTTCAGCAGGTCTTGATCGGACAGATCAACAAGGACCTGGTCGCCGGTCTGTCGGCGAGTGGTCTCGCTGCGGTCGGCTTGTCGGGTATCGACGGGCGGCTGTTCGAGGTCAAACGGACGCGCGGACCCGCAGGGGAAGACATCGGCTGGGTCGGGGAGGTGACGTCGGTCGAATCTCGGCTGATCGGCGGTCTCCTGAGCCAGGGTTTCACTCCCGTCATCGCGTCGGTCGCGCACGATGGGACCCACGCCTACAACGTGAACGCGGACGTAGCGGCGGGCGCAGTGGCCTCTTCTTTGGGGGCCGCGAAACTCGTGTACCTCACCAACGTCGAAGGCCTCTATTCGGACCTTGGGGATGAGGACTCGTTGGTGTCCGAGATGAAGGCCGACCAACTCGCAGCCATGCTTCCCACGCTCTCCGAGGGTATGCGACCGAAAGCTTCGTCTGCGGTCGACGCCTTGCGGTCGGGCGTGGGCAAGGTTCACATCTTGGACGGTCGGATACCGCATGCGCTCTTGCTCGAGATCTTCACCGACGAAGGCATCGGAACGCAGGTGCTCGCATGAGGGGACTGATCGAGACCTACAAGCGCAAGCCGGTGGAGTTCGTGCGGGGAGAAGGGGAGTTCCTCTTCGATGCGGACGGCCGGCGCTATGTCGACCTGCTGGGTGGGATCGCGGTAGCGCTTCTGGGGCATGCGCATCCACAGGTGACCGCGGCGATCACCGCGCAAGCATCACAGCTTGTGCACGTCTCTAACCTCTTCTACACGCGGCCCGGAGCAGAGCTGGCTTCACGGCTCTTCGACCTGACCGGCATGAACGGTTTCTTCGTGAACTCGGGAGCCGAAGCCGTCGAATGCGCGTTGAAGTTGGCGCGTCGGTGGGCGGGTGACCAGAAGCCGACGTCGACCCCCAAGGTGATAGCCACCGATGGCGGGTTCCACGGTCGGACCTTCGGCGCTTTGTCCGTGACGGGACAACCACCGAAGAGACAGCCGTTCGAACCGCTGGTTCCGGGGGCGATGCACGTTCCATACGGAGACGTAACCGCCGTGGAGGCCGCGTTCGACGATGACGTGATCGCGGTGGTGGTCGAACCGATCCAGGGCGAGGCGGGTGTGGTGGTTCCTCCGACCGGCTACCTGCGCGCACTCAGACAGATCTGTGACGAGAACCACGCCCTTCTCATCGTCGACGAGGTCCAGACAGGACTGGGACGGACGGGCACCTGGTTCGCCTACCAACAAGAGTTCATCGAGCCCGACATCGTGTGCCTCGCCAAGGGTCTGGCCAACGGCCTCCCGATCGGGGTCTGTCTCGCCAAACCTGCCGTCGGCGATGCCTTCCGGGCCGGCGATCACGGGACCACCTTCGGGGGCGGCCCGGTTCAGTGCGCTGCCGCCATGGCCGTACTCGACACCATAGAGAAGGAAGCGTTGGTGGCGAGGGCCGCGGAACTGGGGGAGGTCACCAAGGCACGCCTGCGGTCCATCTTCGGCCCCGAGATCGAGGTCCGGGGCAAGGGATTGATGATCGGGATCGAACTAGGCGGCGGTGTGGCCTCGACGTTCGCCGACCGGTGCCTGGAAGCCGGAGTTGTCGTCAACGACGCGGGGCCCGACGTGATCCGGTTGCTTCCGCCACTCACGATCGGCGACGAAGTCATGGCAGATGCACTCGACACGGTGGGGGAGGTGTGGGAGCAGATGAGCTCCTCGCGGTCATGAAGGCCGAGCGCAGACGGGATCTCATGAAGATCCTGCACGAGAACTCGGCATCTACCCAGCAGGACATCGTGGCCGCCTTGCAGGCCTTGGGGCACGACGTGACCCAGGCGACCGTATCGCGCGATCTACAGGAGATGGGGGCCGTGAAGGTACGGCTCGACGGTCGCGTCGTGTACGCGCTTCCCGACGACGTACCGCGGGGCGGCGATCTGGTTGCCCGTGACCTGCTCCGGAACCTTAGGGAGTTCGCTCTGGATATCCGCGCGGCAGCTTCGCTCGTAGTGGTTCAGACCGCTCCGGGCCACGCGTCGGCCGTCGCACGTGCGATCGATCTGGCAGGTCTCGCCGAGGTTGTCGGAACCGTGGCCGGTGACGACACCATCTTCGTTGCCACGCCGTCCGGGGAGACGGCTCAGGAACTCGTCTCGCGGTGGAGATCCGCCGCGCAAACATCGGAGGTTGCTTGATGAAGAAGGTCGTACTCGCTTACTCGGGTGGTCTCGACACCTCGGTGGCCATCCCCTGGCTCACCGAACAGGGATGGGAGGTAGTTGCCGTCGCGGTGGACGTGGGGCAACCCGGCGACCTCCAGGAGGCCATCGACAGGGCGGCGCCTTTGGGCGCCGTCGAGGCGCGGCTCGTAGATGCCAAGGATCGTTTCGTCTCCGGATTCGCCCTGCCGGCGCTCAAGATGAATGCTCTCTATCAGGGCCGGTATCCGCTGGTGTCGGCACTATCCCGTCCGCTTATCTCGGAAGTGTTGATCGAGGTAGCCGAGGAAGTGGGGGCCGAGGCGGTCGCTCACGGATGCACGGGTAAGGGCAACGACCAGGTGCGGTTCGAGGTGTCGATGTCGTCCCTGGCGCCGGACATCGAGGTCCTCGCTCCGGTCCGGGACTGGGGGATGAGCCGGGAAGAGACCATCCGCTACGCGGAGGAGAGGTCGCTGCCCGTAACGACCACGAAGTCATCGCCATACTCGATCGACGAGAACCTCTGGGGGCGGAGCATCGAGTGTGGCGTCCTGGAGGACCCGTGGGCGTCTCCGCCCGCCGACATCTACGCGCTGACCGGCGACTCTGCCGTCCCACCTCCCCGAGAGGTCGAGATCGCCTTCGACTCGGGCGTTCCCGTGGGCGTGGACGGCATCTCGATGGCACCGCGCGCCGCGATCGCTCGGATCGGCGAGATCGCAGGCTCCTACGGCTTCGGACGCGTCGACCTGGTGGAAGACCGGCTCGTGGGTATCAAGTCGCGTGAGATCTACGAAGCCCCCGCAGCCTTAGCGCTGATAGCCGCTCATGCGGATCTCGAATCCATGACGCTCGAACGGTCGGTTGCGCGAGAGAAGAGACGGCTGGATCAGAAGTGGGCGGAACTCGTATACGAAGGCCTGTGGTTCTCGCCTCTGCGCGAAGCCATCGACGCCTTCGCCGAAACCACCCAGCAACATGTGACCGGAGACGTTCGGGTGCGATTCACGCACGGGGCCTGTCTGCCCACTGCTCGACGTTCCCCGCTGGCGCTCTACGAGCGGTCGCTGGCGACCTACGACGACGACGACCGTTTCGAACATGCCGACGCCGCCGGTTTCGTGAAGCTGTGGGGTCTGCCTGCCTCGCAGTGGGCCAAGGTTCACGGACCCCGGTAGCGTCTCGGGACATGAGCGACAACGACATGCTGTGGGGCGGACGGTTCGCTTCCGGACCCCATCCGGAGATGCTCCGTCAGTCGGTGTCGGTGAGATACGACATCCGGCTGCTCGCCGCCGATCTGGCAGCGACCCGCGCCCATGCTCGCGCTCTCGTCGTCGCCGGCCTACTGGAAGAGGACGCCTTGCCGCGGATCGATGCTGCCACCGACCGCATGCTTGAACTCTTTGAACGAGGTGAACTCGAACTCGAGGGGGTCGAGGACGTTCATTCCCTCGTCGAGCGCTTCCTTACCGACGAGTTGGCCGATGTCGGTTCACGGATCCATGCGGGGCGGAGTCGGAACGACCTGGTTGCGACCGACCTAAGGCTCTGGTGCCGAGATGCAGCGCGCTCCGTGGCCGAGGAGATAGAGCTGCTGATCGAGGCCCTCTGCGACGTCGCCGAAGAGCACGTCGACACCGTCATGCCGGGTTACACGCACCTGCAACGGGCGCAGCCGGTGTCGTTGGCGTTCCACCTCTGCGCTCACGGTTTCGCCCTGGTTCGAGATCTCGATCGGTTCCTCGCTGCGGAGGCCTCGGCCGATGTTTCGACTTTGGGGGCCGGCGCCTTGGCCGGCAACACCCTAGGGCTGGACCCGACCGTTCCGGCCGGCCTGCTCGGGATGACGGCAACCTTCGATAACGCGATGGATGCCGTATCGGATCGAGATTTCGCTCTGGATCTGCTCTATGCGTGTTCGGTGTTCGGGGTTCACGTCTCTCGTCTGGCAGAGGAGATCGTGCTGTGGACATCGGCGGAGTTCTCGTTCGCCCGTCTCGATGACTCTTGGTCCACGGGATCGAGCATGATGCCGCAGAAGCGCAACCCCGACATGGCCGAACTCCTGCGCGGCCGGTCAGCTTCCGCCGTCGGAGACCTCACCTCTCTCCTTGTGCTGCTGAAGGGTCTCCCTCTCGCCTACGACCGGGACCTGCAGGAAGACAAAGAGATCGTGTTCCGCGCGGTCGACCGAGCCCACGATGCTGCGACCGCCCTCAGGCACCTGCTTCCGGCGCTGACGTTCGACCGGGAGCGACTCGCAGCTGCTGCAGGGCAAGCCGCAACCTGGGCCACCGACGCTGCGGAATGGCTCGTGAAGCACGGGGTTCCCTTC
>JBKHYB010000033.1:0-9533 GCA_046565725.1 Actinomycetota bacterium | reverse complement strand
ACCGTGTCTGCACAAGCCGCCCATTCCCTCACCGATGTACCGGTAGCAGCCTGTGCATTGAATATGCGCGCACCGTCGATGTGCATCCGCGCACCCTTGGCTCGGCACACCTCCGAGATCCGTTTCGCTTCATCAAGGGGGAAGATCGCACCGCCTGCTGCGTTGTGGGTGTTCTCGATCGCGACGACGGCCGTGCGCGGATTGTGTTCGGACCCACCGCGGATCAGAGGTTCCACATCTTCGGCAGTGAAGACACCTTGCGTCCCCTTCACGGTGCGCGCCACCAGGCCCAGATGTGCGGCAACCGACCCGCCCTCGTAGTGAAGGAAGTGAGCATCCGCCTCGCAGATGACCTCGTCGCCTGGGCTGCTGTAGGAGCCGAGTGATACCTGGTTGCCCATCGACCCGGTGGGGACGAAGAGTCCGGCCTCCTTGCCGAACAGTTCGGCTGCGTACTCCTGAAGAGCGTTGACGGTGGGATCGTCGCTGAAGACGTCGTCGCCGACCTCCGCCTCTGCCATCGCGCGTCTCATCTCGGGCGTCGGCCTGGTCACCGTGTCCGATCGCAGGTCGATAACGCCTTCGTATGCCATCCGAGAAACCTCCGCCTGTTCAGATCTCCGTTAGCCGAAGAAGACCTCGGCCGTTTCGTACAACGCAGGTGTAAGCGTCTTTAGTTCCCCGACCGCATCTTCTATGGGGACACGCTTGATCGCTATGCCCTGGAGGGCAACCATCTTGCCGAAATCACCCTCGTGCACCGCATCGATCGCAGCGATGCCGAACCGCGTCGCGAGAACGCGATCGTAAGCCGTAGGTGTACCGCCTCTCTGGATGTGACCTAGGATCGTGGCTCTCGCCTCGAAGCCCGTGCGCTGCTCGATCTCTTTCTCGAGCCAGACGCCGATACCGCCGAGTTTGACGTGTCCGAACGCGTCCGTCTCGCCTTCCTTGGTGACCTCCTCGCCCTCTTTGGGTTTGGCACCTTCGGCAACGACGACGATAGAGAAGGTCTTCCCCTTCTCGTGCCTCCGCTTGATGCGCTCGCAGACGACATCGATATCGAAGGGCCGCTCTGGAACGAGGATCAGGTCTGCACCACCGGCGATACCCGAGTAAGCAGCTATCCATCCTGCGTGGCGTCCCATCACCTCGCAGATCATCACGCGGTCGTGAGATTCGGCGGTCGTGTGTAGCCGGTCGATCGCATCGACACAGATCTGAACGGCGGTGTTGAAACCGAAGGTGTAGTCGGTAGCGTTGAGATCGTTGTCGATCGTCTTGGGAACCCCGACCACATCGACGCCTTCGGTCGACAGCTTGGCTGCGACCCCGAGGGTATCTTCGCCTCCTATAGCGATCAGAGCGTCGATGTTCTCGGCTTCAAGGGTGTCCTTGACCCGCTCGACGCCTCCCTCCTCTTTGAAGGGGTTCGTGCGGGACGAGCCGAGGATCGTTCCTCCCCTGTGAAGGATGCCCGAGGTGTTGGTGGGTGTCAGGTCCGTGGTGTCGTTCTCCAGGACCCCCTTCCAGCCCTTCTCGAAGCCGATGATCACGTGCCCGTATTCGTTGACGCCCTTGCGGACCACGGCCCGGATCACCGCGTTGAGGCCCGGGCAATCCCCGCCTCCCGTCAAGATCCCGACTCGCACCGGACCATCTCCTCCCCTAAGCTGGCTGAGTAAACATCTTCACCCATACGCGATAGGTACTCAATCCGATGCGGACATCTCCCGACATATAAGACGTGAGGGTGTCGATATCTCGTCGCTGGAGACTCTTCGGGTCGGGCACGGTCCTGGCCTGTTTGCTCGCGGTCGCTCTGATACCGGGGGCGGCGGCTGCAGACCTCGAAACCATCCGAGCGCGTGCCCAAGCCGTGGCCGATGAGGTGTCCGGTATCGAACATGACCTCGCCCGTCTGGAGCGCAAAGAGGGATCGCTGCGGGAAGACATCGCTCGGCTCGATGTCGAACTCGCGGAACTTGAACTCGAAGCTCATCGGTGGGGATCGCTGGCCCGCGAAGCGGAAGAATCGTACGAGCGACAGGCGATCGAGGCCTACAAGTCCGGTACGACCGTGAACCTCGACGTGCTTCTAGCATCCGAGAGCCTCGCCGACGTCTTCGACCTCATCGAGATCCATGCGCAGCTGACCGCCGGATACGGTCAAGCCGCCCGGGAGGTCTCCTCCGCCCGTGGCTCCGTCCTGGCCGCCCAGGAAGAGATCGACGAGCGCAAGCAGGAACTCCTGGCTGCGAGCCGAGCGGTCGAGGTGATCCAGACGCAGTTGCGCAGCAAGCTGTCCGACCGACGCGCCGCTCTGGCTTCTCTGAAGGAAGAGCTCGATGCACTCGAGGCGAAGGCTAGGGCCGCCGCCCAGCAAGCGGCAGCAACATCCGGCATCCCCACATCACAAGCGTTGCTCGACATCCTGCAGGGCTCCGGCCCCGCTGTGGGGATCCCGAACGGTTTCGTTCCTACCGGCGTGTCGTTCGAGGGACTCGCATCCTGGTACGGCCCCGGCTTCGAGGGCAATCCGACCGCCTCGGGAGACATCTTCGACTCCTCCCTCTACACCGCCGCGTCGAAGGGGCTGCCGCTGCGGACCTGGCTTTACATCGAACATGGGGGCCGCGGTGTGGTCGTCTACGTGAACGATCGCGGTCCTTACGTCGGCGAGAGGATCCTCGATCTCAGCCGCGCGGCCGCCGAAGCGATCGGTCTGACCGGCCCCGGAGTGGGCTGGGTAACCGCGCACATCCTCCTTCCCGATCCTTAGTTAGCGTTCGGCCCAGTTCTGGGATCGTTCGACGGCCTGGCTCCAACGCGAGTAGAGCGAGTCGGCCTCATCACGAGACATCTGAGGCTCGAAGGTCGCGTCCGCGGCCCAAGTGATGTCTTGGGTCGACGACCACACGCCCTCGGCGAGCCCGGCGAGATAAGCGGCTCCCTGCGCGGTGGTCTCGAGGTTCTTCGGTCGCTTGACCGGCACGCCGAGCATGTCGGCTTGGAACTGACAGAGAAGGTCCATCACGCTCGCTCCTCCATCGACCCGTAGCTCCTGAAGCTCCTGCCCCGAGTCCTTCACCATCGCCTCGGCCACGTCGCGGGTCTGATAAGCCATCGCCTCGACCGCCGCCCTCGCTAGATGTGCCTTGGTCGTGCCTCTCGTGATGCCGACGTAGGCACCTCGCGCATAGGGATCCCAGTGAGGCGCACCGAGACCAACGAAAGCCGGGACGAGGTAGGTGTCTCCGTTGTCGGGCACCGAAGCCGCAAGGGGCCCGGTCTCCGCGGCCTCCCCGATGATGCCGAGACCGTCACGTAGCCACTGGATCGCTGCCCCCGTGATGAAGATCGCGCCTTCGAGCGCGTAGCGCAGGCCATCACCGAGATCCCAGGCCGCGGTGGTGAGCATGCCGTGACCCGAGAGCATCGGCTGGGCCCCGGTGTTCATGAGCAGGAACGAACCGGTCCCGTAGGTGTTCTTGGCCATCCCCTCTTCGAAGCACGCCTGTCCGAACAAGGCAGCCTGCTGGTCGCCGGCTACTCCGGAAACCGGGATGGGGGCATCGAAGATCCCCTCGGCCGTCTCGCCGAACCGTCCCGATGACCTCACGACGTCCGGTAACAGCGACGGTGGGATGCCGAGACGCTCTAGGATCCACGGGTCCCAGGCTTGGTCCCGCAGGCTGTAGAGCATCGTGCGGGAGGCGTTGGACGGTTCGGTCGCGTGGACCTCGCCCCCTGTGAGTTTCCAGATCAGCCACGAGTCGACGGTGCCGAAGGCGAGTCGCCCAGCCTCCGCTGCCTCTCTTGCTCCATCCACCTGATCGAGCAACCACATGACCTTCGTCGCAGAGAAGTAGGGATCGCAGACGAGACCGGTGCGGGTGCGCAGCTCGTGCTCTAAGCCTTGGGACTTGAGTCGCTCGCATATGTCGGCGGTCCTGCGGCATTGCCACACGATCGCGCGCGCGATCGGCTCGCCGGTCGCCCGATCCCAGATCACGGTCGTCTCACGCTGGTCGGTGATGCCGATCCCGGCGATATCTCTCGCCGAGACCGAAGCGTCCTCGAGCGCCTTTCGCATGACGCCGAGGGCCGTGTCCCAGATCTCGGCGGCGTCGTGCTCGACCCACCCCGGCCTCGGGTAGTGCTGGGTGAATTCCGAGTAGGCCCGGCCCTTGACCCGAGCCTCGCCGTCATAGACCTGCGCGGTGATGCCCGAAGTTCCGGCATCGACGGAGAGAACGAGATCGCTCATGGCTCGGAAAACTAGCGCGTAACCTCGGTTCGCGTTTTCCGGCTCGGGAATCGCTCGTATAGCGAGCGAGATCGAGGTGGGAAACGGGTTAGCCGGCTAGGACTTCCTCGGAGAGGTCTATGTCGTCGACCGGCCGGTGGGACTCCGGCAGCGGCTCGCTTGGGGTTCGGGATGCGTACTCGTCCACGTAGGTCTGCCCGGAGAGCTGCATGATCTCGTAGACGATCTCGTCGGTGATCGACCTGAGGATGAACCTGTCCCGCTCCTTGTCGGCATAGCGCGAGAAATCGAGAGGCTTACCGAAGCGGACCTGGACCCGGCCCCCGAACTTGGGGAGCTTGGCGTCCTTGGGCATGACCTGCTCGGTTCCGACTAAGCCCACCGGGATCACGGGTACCCGAGCGGCGAGGGCGAGTCGGGCTACCCCCGTCCGGCCACGGTAGAGGCGCCCGTCGGGCGATCTCGTACCTTCCGGGTAGATCCCCAGCAGGTTCCCGGACTTCAGCACGTCGAGAGCGATGTTCAAGCTCTGCTCGGACTTGCTGCCACCTTCGCGCTCGCACGAGATCTGCCCTGCTGCCTTGAAGAACCACGACGTCTTCCAGGTCTTGAAGTAGTCGGCCTTGGCGAGGTAGGTGACCTTGCGGCGCTTGACGACCAGAGGGATGAAGAAGGAATCCAGGAACGAGAGATGGTTGGCAGCAAGGATCGCCGCCCCCTTCTTAGGCACATTCTCAAGCCCCTCCGTCTCGATGCGGTACATCGCGAGCAGCGGTGGCTTGAGGATGCCTTTGAGCACCCAATACATCATCCGTTCCGACCCTCTCTTGTGTCCCCGACCACCATGTTATGCAAGGGGTCAAGGGGTGGGCTCACCCAGCCCAACATGAGTTCTGACTCCCGTGACACCAGGAGGTTTCGTTGTCCCAGCTAGAAATCCTTAAAGGTTGTGACGAGTTCACCCTCGGCGACGGCCCCACCGGAGCCCTGTTCATCCATGGTTTCACGTCCAGCCCGCAGAACATGCGTGCTATGGGAGATTACCTGGCCGAGCGAGGTATCCGCGTTCGAGCCCCACGTCTCCCCGGTCACGGGACCACATGGGAAGACCTGGCAACCCGCCGATCGGGAGAGTGGCTCGAGTGTGTGGAATCGAACTTCGAGGCCCTCAAGGCAGAGTGCGACGAGGTTTTCCTCGTCGGGTTGTCCTTCGGCGGGGGTCTGAGTCTGGAGTTGGCCTCACGCCGCTCGGACGAGATCTCCGGAGTGGTCACGCTGGCCGGCATCGTGTTCACCAAGGACCCACGCCGCTTCCTCGCCCCGGTCATCAAGCGTGTGATCAGGACGATCCCCGGGGTCGGCAACGACATCGCCGATCCGACGCTCAAAGAGATCGTCTACGACAAAGTCCCGACCTCGGCCAGCGCCGAGCTGCTCCTGACTATCGCCAAGGCCAAGGCCGGCCTGCCGAAGGTCACCGCCCCCCTGCTCGTGATGCATGGGCGCAACGACCACACCGTGCACCCAAGCAACGCTCAGTACATCTACGACCATGCGGGATCGACCGACAAGGAGCTCGTGTGGCTGGAACGGAGCTACCACGTGATCACGCTCGACTACGACCGCGACGAGGTTTACTCCCGCACCGCCGACTTCATCAAGGAGCGCTCCAAGCATGCCGTCTGAGATCATCACGCTCGAAGGTCACATAATCGATTCCCGCCTGCTGCCGACGGTTCTCGACGAGGTGCTTGCCCTCAACGGCACCTTCGAGATCAAGGAGCTCCTGATCGGCACCAAACACGAGGATGCCTCGTTCGCAAGCATCATCGTTGAGGCGTCGGACGAAGCGACCCTCGAGAAGATCATCGATCGGGTGCAGCAACACGGTGCCAACCGAGCCAAGGTCGAGGACGCCAAGCTGGTCCAGGCCGATGTGGACGGCGCCTTCCCGCCGGGCTTCTATTCCTCTACCAACCTCGAGACCGAGATCCGTGTTGACGGCAAGTGGATACCCGTCGAGCGCACGGAGATGGACTGCGGGGTCGTATTCGAAGACGGTCGGTTCCGGACCATCGCGATGAGCGACGTGAAGCGCGGGATGCAGATCGTGATGGCGGGGACCGGCATCAAGGTGAACCCGCTGGAGAAACCTCAGGGGGCCGACCGACAAGCCTTCGAATTCATGTCGTCGGACGTCTCGTCCGAGAAGCCGAAGGCGTTGCTGGTCGAGCAGGTGGCCAACCAGATGCGAGAGGTTAAGGAGTCCGGCAAGCGCATCCTCTGGGTCGCCGGGCCGGCGGTCGTCCACACGGGGTCGGGACCCGACCTCTGCGCCCTGATCCGAGCCGGTTATGTGGACGCGCTCTTCGCCGGCAACGGGGTCGCTGCCCACGACATCGAATCGCACATGTTCGGCACCTCCCTGGGCGTGTACCTGGAACAGGGCATCCCCGCCGAGCACGGCCACGAACACCACATCCGGGCGATCAACGAGATCCGGCGTCACGGCTCCTTCGAGAAGGCGATCGAGGCCGGGGTGTTCAAGGGGGGCATCGTCTATCACCTCGTTAAGCACAAAGCCGACTACATCTTCGGGGGAAGCGTCCGGGACGATGGACCACTCCCCGACGTTGAATCCGACATGCTCGAGGTGCAGCGGAAGCTGCGAGACATCATCTGGGGCGACTCACCGAACGGGGACGGCCAACTGATCGGTTACTGCATCGTCGTCGGCACGATGCTGCATGGGATCGCCACCGGGAACTGTCTGCCGGCATCGGTGCCGCTCGTATGCGTTGACATCAACCAAGCCACCGTGACGAAGTTGATGGATCGCGGCTCGTTCCAGTCGATGGGGATCATCACGGACGTAGGGCTCTTCATCCGGGAATTGGCAGAGGCATTGGCGCCCAAAGAGGTCCAGGACCCACGCGACACCGCGACCGAAACGACGATCGCGTCGCAGATGCACCAGTGATCTAGAGAGAGAGGCGTTCCCGGAGTATGTCGGCGAGGCTGGGCTCGGAGACGACCTCGAGCTCGTAGCGGGCCCGCACCGCCGGTTTGTCGATCTCGACCACCTTGCGAAGGTCGATCGGCGTCGCTACCAACACCGCGTCTGCATCCGAGGCGTTGATCGTGTCGGCCAGGTCCTTGCGCTGGGCCGCGGAGTACCCCATGGCAGGAAGCAGTTCGCCGATGTGCGGATACCTCTCGTATACGTCCTTGATGGACCCTGCAGCGAAAGGCCGCGGATCCACGAGGGTCGCTCCCATGCGTTCGGCGATCACCACACCCGCTCCGTAGGCCATCTCGCCATGGGTGAGGGTCGGACCGTCTTCCACCACAAGCACCTTCTTGCCCTTCAGGTCCACGTCGCCGTCGAGGGTGACCGGGGAGTGAGCCTCGACCACGCGAGCATCGGGATTGACCGTCGCGATGGTCTTCCGGAGCCTCTCGAGGTCGTCGGCCTCGGCCGAGTCGATCTTGTTGATCACAACGACGTCGGCCATCCGAAGGTTGGCCTCCCCGGGGTGATAGCTGAGTTCGTGACCTGCCCTCAGAGGGTCGGCCACGGTGATGTGAACATCAGGCTCGTAGAAAGGCAGGTCGTTGTTGCCGCCATCCCACACCACGATGTCGGCCTCCGCCTGGGCCCGTTCGATGATGGCCTCGTAATCGATACCTGCGTAAACGATAGAGCCGGCGTCGATGTGCGGCTCGTATTCCTCCCGCTCTTCGATCGTGCAGTCATGCAGATCGAGGTCCTCGTAGGTTGCGAACCTCTGGACCCTCTGCTTGGCGAGATCTCCATAGGGCATCGGATGACGGATCACCGCGACCTTCTTACCGGCCTCTCGCAAGACCTTCGTTACGTATCGGGTCGTCTGCGATTTCCCCGAGCCGGTCCGAACGGCGCAGACGGCAACCAGCGGGACCTCAGACGGAAGCATCGTGTCTCTGGCGCTCGGCACGACGAAGTTCGCGCCTGCGGCGATACAGCGAGACGCGAGGTGCATCACCGTCTCGTGAGAAACATCCGAGTAAGAGAACACGGCGTCATCGATCTGCCGGGAGCGGAGCAGATCCTCCAGATCGTCCTCCGGGACGATCTGGATGCCGTCCGGGTAAGGGTCGCCGGCCAGCTCGGGCGGATAGGTTCGGCCCTCGATCCCCGGGATCTGTGTCGCGGTGAAGGCGATCACGTCACAACTTGGATCGCCCCGGTAGACCACGTTGAAGTTGTGGAAATCACGGCCTGCGGCCCCGATAACGACGACCTTGCGCTTGGTCCCCTCTCCAGCGTTCATGGTGGCACGATACTAGGGAAGGTGTTCCTCTCACCCACCGTGGGTAGTGGTGGAGTTTCGGCTCCCCGGTCGTTAGGGTGTTGCTCCATGGAGAAGAAGCTAACGAAGCGAGGCATACAAAGGCGCGAGCAGATCGTGGAGGCCTCCTTCCGGCTCTTCGCCGAGCAGGGATATCACGGCACCACCGTCGGGGATATCTGCGATGAACTCGGTGTCGGCAAGGGCGTCTTCTACTGGTACTTCAAGTCCAAAGAGGCGCTGTTCATGGAACTTCTGCGCAGTGTGCTGCTGCGCTTGCGGAGAGCTCAACACTCGGCGATCGAGGGCAACCCCGATCCGGTCACGAGGATCGAACAAGGTATCCGCGCCTCGATCGACTTCTTCAGGGCCGAACCCGGCTATCTATCCGTGATGCGAACCGCAGCTCGCTACGAAGAGTTCTCACACTTCCTGCACGAGGGCCAAGAGGTCGTGGCGAGCGATACGGCGCTCCACATCAAGGAAGGCATGGCGGCGGGCCAGATCCGTCACGGCGACCCCGAACTGATGGCGCACGGCATCCTCGGGGCGATCTTCCACTTCGTCGAGGTCTACTTCGATCAGAACGGCGGAGCTTCGACAGACCGACCGCAACTCGCCGACGAGGCCGTGGCCTTCTGTCTGAAAGGCCTTCTGGCCTAGGCGCCCTACTGC
Source organism: Actinomycetota bacterium (assembly GCA_046565725.1). Classification (GTDB taxonomy): domain Bacteria; phylum Actinomycetota; class CADDZG01; order CADDZG01; family WHSQ01; genus CALMBW01. Next base: position 257 of record JBKHYB010000033.1, on the reverse strand, counting down.
TTGGGGGGGCCGAGTTCCAACGCGCGACGCATGCCGCGCACGGCTTGGCGGATGCGCTGTTCGTTCTCGACGAGCGCGAAGCGAACGAAGCCGTCACCCTCATTACCGAAGCCGATGCCGGGGCTTACGGCGACCTTCGCTTCCTTGATCAGGAACTTCGAGAACTCGAGGCTGCCCATGTGGCGGAACTCCTCGGGGATAGGAGCCCACGCGAACATGGTCGCCGGCGGCACGGGCATCTCCCAACCGATGCGATC
>JBKHYB010000032.1:0-9557 GCA_046565725.1 Actinomycetota bacterium | reverse complement strand
ATCGAGCGGAGCGACCCGTTCGGGAGGCCCGACATGAGCGCAGGGGTGCGGGTGCGGTAAGGGGGCTCGGGATCGGGCGCGCGCTGAGAGCGGAGGGGTGCGGGTGCGGTAAGGGGGCTCGGGATCGGGCGCAGCGCTGAGAGCGGAGGGGTGCGGGTGCGGTAAGGGGGCCTCTCGGAGGGCGGTGGCGGCCCGGAGGGCCCCCCGCCCGGAGAGCGAGGGAGCGGAGGCCGAGGGGTCGATGCCCCGAAGGGGCGAGAACCGAAGGCCGAGAGCGAGCGTGCCCCCGTCCGCATCCGCCACCCCGGAGCGGAACCGGGAGCGGAACCGGGAGCGACCCCGGAGCGGAACCGGGAACGGAACCGGGAGCGACCCCGGAGCGACCCCGGAGCGACCGCACAACAGGAAGGGGCTAGGGGGCGCCGACCTCTTCGATGATGCGGCCGAGCAACCCGTTGATGAACCGGCCCGAGTCCTCGGTCGAGAGGGCCTTGGCGAGCTCGACGGCCTCGTTGACGGCCACGGCCACGGGGATCCGGTCCCCCCAGAGGATCTCGAACAGGGCCATGCGGATCAGGTTGCGGTCGATCACGGGCATCCGCTCGATCGCCCACCGGTCTGCGTAGCGCACGATCAGCTCGTCGGCGTCGGCGTGATGGGCTTGAACGCCTTCGACCAGGGCTCGGGCGTACCCGAGGATCTCCTCCGAAGGTGCCTCGGGGGTCTCGAAATCGTCTTCTTCAGAGGCGTCCGTCGGCGCCCCGGTGTACCACCCCAGACCTTGTCGGTCCTCGAACGTCTCGGTCGGAAGCTGTCCGCGGATCTCGGCTTCGTACAGAACATCCAGAGCGAGTCGTCTGGCGATCCGGCGGGCTCTCATCCTCAGGCGCGCGAGATGTATTCGCCGCTGCGCGTGTCGATCTTGATGCGCTCGCCCTTCTCGACGAACAGCGGCACCTGGACCACCGCTCCCGTCTCGACAGTGGCGGGCTTCAACGCGCCGGACACGCGGTCGCCCTTCGCCCCCGGTTCCGTCTCGGTCACCTCAAGCTCCATCGTGATCGGCATGTCTGCTCCGACCGGCCTGCCTTCGTACATCGGGACGTTAACCACGGTTCCGTCCTTGAGGAACTTGCCTGCGTCGCCGAGTAGCTCGGGATCGATGTGGACCTGTTCGTAACTCTCCTGATCCATGAACACCAGCCCGGCATCGTCCGGATACAGGAACTGCATCTCTCTCTTGTCGAGAACGGCGAGATCGACCTGCTCGTCTGCACGGAAGGTCTTGTCCACGACCCCGCCGGTGTTCAGGTTCTTCAGCTTCGTGCGGACGAAGGCCTTGCCCTTGCCGGGCTTGACGTGCTGGTACTGGATGATCGTGAACAGGGTTCCGTCGATGTCCAGGGTCTGCCCCGGACGGATGTCATTGGTCGATGCCACTTGCCGACTACCTCCTAGAGTTCCATCAATACGTCTTTGGGGGCCGAGCTCAGGACCTCGGCACCGGACTCCGTCACGAGCACACAGTCCTCGATCCTGATGCCACCTTGCCCGGGGACGTATATCCCGGGTTCCACCGTCACCACATCCCGAGCCCTCATCGTCTCGTCGGAAAGCCGGGACATGCGGGGAGCTTCGTGGATATCCAATCCGACCCCATGACCGAGGCCGTGCCCGAAACGCTCGCCGTGGCCGGCCTCGTCTATCACCTTACGGGCTGCAGCATCAACCTCGCGACCGTTCACTCCCTCGGCCAGAGTGGAGATGCCCGCTTGTTGGGCCTCCAGGACCACGTGATAGATCTCGTGTTGCTCGGACGTGGCCGAACCCATCGATACGGTTCGGGTTAGGTCCGAGCAATAGCCGTCCACCTTCGCCCCGAAATCGAGAAGGATCAGTTCGCCCTTCCCCAAGGTCCGGTCACTAGGTGAGTGATGGATGTGCGCCGACAGGGGGCCCGAGCCCACGATCGGATCGAACGAGATCGCCTCGGCTCCGTTGCGGCGCATGAACATCTCTAGTTCCAGAGCCACTTGAGACTCCGTCATGCCGACCTCGACGAAGCCCACGATGTGGTTGAACGCTGCGTCCGCAACCTCGACCGCAGAACGGATCGCTGCGATCTCGGCGTCATCCTTCGTCCTTCGCCGGTCTTCGACAACCCCCGAGGTGTTCACGAGCTCGACGCCGACCACGGCACGGAGGGAGAGTTCCTCTTCGACGGTCATCGTCGAAGACTCGATGCCTAGACTCGCCACCTTTCCGGCCTCGAGCAGCGGCTTGAGGACCTCGGTCGGGGGCCCTTCCCATGACGTATCGCTGTGGCGGCCGCTGTAGATCACGACCTCGGCACCGCGCACCATAGCCCCCGCTCGCTGTTCGTATCGAGGATCGGTAAGTAGGTATGCCCCTTGAGAGGTGATCAGGAACTGCCCGTTGCTTCCGGCGAACCCACTCAGATAGCGAACGTTGGTGAGGTTGGTGACCAAGAGCGCATCGATGCCGTTCACATCGAAGCTTGTCCGGACGTCCGAGATGCGCTGTTCGAAACTCATGGAACGATCAACTCCTTCAGGGCTCTTAACCCCAACACGTAGCTCAGTGGGCCGAAACCGGAGATGATCCCGGTTGCGCCCTCAGCGGTTACCGACTCCTTACGCCACTGTTCCCGAGCGTGGATGTTCGAGAGGTGCACTTCGACGACCGGGAAGGACACGGCACGCACCGCATCGCCGATCGCCCGGCTCGTGTGCGTGTAGGCACCGGGATTGATGATCGCGCCATCGCAGGAGAAGACCCCTCCGTGCAACAGTTCGATGATCTCGCCCTCCCGTTGCGTCTGATGGATGTCCACCTCTACCCCTAGGGCCGTGGCCTCATTCTGGATGGCCACGTTCACGTCGTCCAAGGTCGCAGTGCCGTAGACGTCCGGCTCCCGTGTCCCCAGCAGGTTCAGGTTCGGTCCATGCACCACGAGGAATCTCAACTGCTCATCCTTTCCAGAGCTTCCCTAAGGTCACGTTCGTCGACGGCGACTCCCGTGACCGGATCGCCTATGTCTCGAAGTAGCACGAATCGAACACCCCCGGCGTACTTCTTGTCGAGTTTCCAGACCGGCGCCAGGTTCTCGTACCGCAACGTCGCAGAGGTCGGCAGGCCGAGGAGCGCCAGGAGCTCGACGTGTTGGGCTGCCAGTCCCCGAGGCCCGAGGCCGACGATCTCGGAGACGTGCGCCGCTGCCACCATGCCGAGAGCGACGGCTTCGCCGTGACGGATGGTCCCCAGCCCCGATGCGGTTTCGATCGCGTGAGCGAAGGTGTGCCCATAGTTCAAGATCGCCCGCGCGCCGGCCTCCCTCTCGTCGCCGCCGACGACGGACGCCTTCACCCTCACGGCAGCACGTACGAGTTCGACAACGGTCGCCGGATCCCGTCGCAGGACGTCACGTCCTCTCTCCCGAAGGAACGACACGAGGCTGGGATCGGAGATCAAACCCGCCTTAGCCACCTCGGCCAGCCCGGCAACGAACTCGGCATCGTCCAGGCTGTCGAGGTGGGTGGGGTCGCACAGGACGAGGCGGGGCTGGTGGAAGGTTCCCACCAGGTTCTTGCCCTGGGGCAGATCGACGCCCGTCTTGCCTCCGACGGCGGCATCGACCTGACCCAACAACGTGGTCGGAACGTGCACGACGGCGATGCCGCGCATGAAGATCGACGCGACGAAGCCGGCTAGGTCGGTGATGACTCCCCCGCCGACTCCGATCACCACGTCCCCACGATGCATCTCTGCGGTGGCCATCTCCTCCACGAGGCGCTCCGCCTGTCCCAGCGATTTGGAAACCTCACCCTCCGGGACCTCTATGAGAAGCGGTTCGATCCCCGCCGACTCGCAAGCAGTGGCCACCGCCTTCGCCATGTGGGCAAGCGACGGGTGCGAGATCACGGCGGCCTTCTCCGGCCTGACCAAGCGAGCAACCTCCGCGCCGACCGACGCCGCGCAACCAGAAGCGATCACGACGTCGTACGAACGCGGCCCGAGGGCCACCTTCACCCTCTCTTCGCACCGCGCCAGGATCTCTTCCGCGACCTCATCGGGAGACCTCCGCGCATCGACGACGACATCTGCCACCTCGCGGTACAGCATGCGGCGTTGCGCGAAAAGTTCGTGCACATCCGAACTCTCTAACAGCGGGCGGTCCTTCGTGGATCCGACGCGTTGCAGAGCGGTATCCAGATCCACATCGAGAAGAACGACGTGCTGTTCCGCCAGTGCCGCTCGGACCTGGGCGATGGTGGGAGCCCCTCCTCCGAGTGACACCACCCCGGCGGGCCCTCGCAGGATGGATGCGACCTCCTCGGACTCGACCGCCCGGAAAGCAGGCTCACCACCGGACTCGAATATCTCGGGTATCGAGCGGCCCTCGCGGGCAACGATGGCTTCATCCGAATCCGTGAAGGGAAGTCCGAGCCGGTCGGCCAGCGCTCGGCCAACGGTGGTCTTGCCGGCACCCATGAAGCCGATGAGAACCAGCACCCTCAGCCCCGCTGGGTGCGAGCCAGGTAGCGCTCTACCGACGCCTTGAGGTCGTCCACGGTGTCCCCGCCGAACATCTCAAGCACCGCATCGGCGAGGACCAGCGCCACCACCGATTCGCAAACGACACCCGCGGCCGGAACCGCACATACGTCGGTACGTTCCTGGAAGGCCTCGGCCGGCTCGCCACTGGCCATGTCGACCGTGCGCAAGCGCTTCTTGAGGGTAGACAGAGGCTTCATCGCAGCACGTATCCGAAGGGTCCCACCCATGGTCATCCCACCTTCGGTTCCACCGGCGCGTCCGGTCGTCCTGGAGAGGTCCGCTTCGATCTCATCGTGTGCCCGGGATCCGCGCAGCCCGGCGATCTCGAAAGCATCACCGATCTCCACTCCCTTGATCGCTGGTACCGCCATCAACGCTCCGCCCAGGCGGCCATCGATCTTGCGGTCCCAGTGGACGTGAGAGCCCAAGCCGGGTGGCAGACCGAAAGCGAGCACCTCGACCACGCCCCCGAGCGAATCCCCGCTCTCCGCCGCGGCCTTGATCTCTTCGATCATGGCCGCCTCCGCTTCCGGATCGAAGCAGCGCACCTCGGATGCGTCGATGGCCTCGAGATCCGACGGCTGAGGCTGCCGGGCCTCCGCGGAGGTCTTGGCAGTTCCGATCTGCACGACGTGAGAGATGACGTCCACGCCCAAGGTTCTCAGCAGCAGCTTGGCAAAAGTGCCTATCGCGACGCGGGCGGCGGTCTCGCGCGCGCTGGCCCGCTCGAGCACGTTGCGGGCATCGTCGAACCCGTACTTGAGCATCCCCACGAGGTCCGCGTGTCCCGGACGAGGTTTTGTCAGAGCGCGGCCGCCCGGATCCCCCTCGATCGGCATGACGTGAGCCCACTTCTCCCACTCGGAGTTCCGGATCAGCAACCCGACGGGGCTCCCGAGGGTGAGCCCTCCCCTGACGCCGGACATCACCTCCAGCGCATCCTTCTCGATCTTCATGCGGGGGCCGCGCCCGTACCCGGCACGACGGCGGGTCAATTCGTCCTGGATGTCCTTAACCGAGACCTCGAGGCCGGCAGGCAGGCCCTCGAGGACCGCGAGCAAACCCGGCCCGTGCGATTCCCCGGCGGTGAGGTAACGGAGTTTTGCCATCTCCCTATCCTCGCATCCAGAAGCACGGCCACGGCGTCACCCCCGGCCTCCGGCTCCCATTTCGGACCTTCGGCAGCGGAGGAAACAAGGGGCGCAAGGCCTTGCAGTCCATGTTTCTTCCGGTTTCCGGAAGTTACGTGGAAGTAGAGGGAACGGCAGGCTGGCGAGCGACCGCTATTTCAGGATCTCTTCGCCCTCGCAGATGGTGAACTGGTCGTCTCCGAACAGCATCGAGGCGCACTCGCCGGAGATCGACAGCAGTCTGAAGTTCTCGGCGAAGTCCTCGCCCTCGCTGACCGTGTAGACCGTCCCGTCGACCTGGACCTGGGCTCGCTTGGAGCCGTTCTTCTTGTAGACGTCGATCAGCTTGACGCGGTGACCTCCCACGTTCGAGGAGCCGTCACCGCTGCCGGAGCCGCCGCTGGTGTCGCCACCGGTCGAGGAACCCCCATCGCCGTTCCCAGTGCCGCCGGTCGTCGTGCCGTCACCGTCGCCGGTGCTCCCCACGGTGGTCGGGTCGGTTGCTTCACCGGTGGTGCCTCCTCCGATCGGAGCGGCCCCTCCCCCGCTGGTTCCGCCTGCGGTCAGGTCGATCACCGGCTCGAACGGATCGCGCCGGGCGAACACCTCGAAGGTTTCGACCGGGCCCTCCCCCGGCTCAGTGGGCGTCGGCGTCGGGGTTGCCTCAGGCTGGACGGTAGGCGTTGCGGCGGGACTCGCCACAGGCTGGGCCGCCGGGTCCACCGCCTCATCGCCACCGGGCAAGATGAACATGAACAGGATGACCAGGAAGAGGGCGAGGAACAGGACCCCGACCAGGATCATCTGGTTGCGGTTCATGTCTTGTCTGAGGGCGGAACCTTGTTTAGCCATCTTCCCTACCTATGTTCTTCCTTATCAACCGGTCGCGCCAGGCGTGGGGCTGGGGGAAGGCGTTGCCCCCGGGGCCGTGGTCGTTCCGGTGGTCGTCGTTGCCCCCGTCGCGGGAAGCTCGAAGAAGATCCGAGCAGTTAGCTCCACGACAAGGGTCGTCTCCCCATCCGAACCGGTCGAACCGTTCATCGACAAGAGATCGATCCGGACGGCCCGATCCAGTTCGTACAGCCTGCGCAGGAAGTCCTGAACCGCGAAGTACCCACCCCCGGCACCGATCGACATCCGGACTTCGGCGAGAGGTGCCCCCTCCGGCGGGGTCTTGGGCAGCTCCGGCGTGATCTGCACGAAATCCGTTCCTGCCTCATCGGAGGCTTCCTGTACGAGGAACATGAAGTTCGCGATCTCATGCTGGTCGGGCACGAGTTCACGGATATCGGCGAGCTCGGCCTCCAACGCCCCCGCGTTCTCCTGCAGCTCTTGTAGACGTCTCAGCTGCCCTTCGAGGCTTGCAACCTCGGTCTCTTTCGCTGCCACCTGTTCCCGAGCTTCAGAAAGCTCCGAACGCTTCGGACCGATCACGAGCAGGTACATCAAGATGATCAGCACCAGAACGGAAGCGCCGGCGATCAATAGGCGTGAGCGCTCTCTCACGGCTCCACCTCCGTGAAACGTCCACTTAGCGCCTCGTCACCGAGCTCAAGCGTGCTGTCGAAGGTGAACACTCGCGTCGCGTCGGCTTCGGCCCCCTCGCCACCTGAAGCCGAGTTGAGCCAAACCGCAGTGAACGCATCGACCTTTGCCAGCTGGATCAGCCATTCGGCGATCCCGGTCATCGACGTTGACTGCCCACTGAACTGGATCCGGCCGACGGGTGTTTCCTCCGAGATGCGAACCGCGGCCCCCTCCGTACCGACCGGGGTCGCTCCCTCCGTCATTCCGGCCGACGAAGCCAAAGTGGTCAACCAGACCTCCCCCGGGATAACCATCGCTACCTCGGTCAACAACGAGGGCCAGGCAAGGTCCCCCGCCATCACCTGCACGAGGGCGGCCCTCTTCGCCTGAACCTCCGCTTCGAGATCGGCGAAGCGCTGAAGCTCCGCGATCTGACGGTTCAGTTCGCCCGCCTGTTGCTCCAAGGTTGCGAGCTTGTCTCGCTCGGAATCCACGCTGGAAGACAGGACCATCCACCAGACACCCATCAGGGCCAGCACAAGGACCCCGGCGAGGGCGACTCCCAAGACGGCGCGTTTCTCGGCTCGTTTGGCTCTGTACCTCTGAGGCAGCAGATCGACACTGCGCATCATGGGCGTCGTCCCATCGCCAAGCCGAGAGAGGCCGCGATCACCGGTTCGATCTGAGCCATCTGGGCGTCGTCCCACTTCGTCTTCACGTCAACATCGGAGAACGCTGCCGCCGGAAGGACCTCAGCGCCCAGAGCGGCAGCCACCTTGCTACGGAGGTCGCGTACCAAAGAGCCCCCACCCGTAAGGGTGAACGACGAGATGGGCTCACCGCCCTCCCGGGCTACGTAATAGTCGATCGAGTTGCGCAGTTCGGTGACGAAGGCGTCGACCTCACGATCGACGATCCGTTCGGCTTCGGGGATGGAAGCTCCGCCACTGATGTCGATCTTGAGGGCTTCCGCTTCTTCGAAGGAGACGGACATCTCGTCAGCCAGCACCTCTGTGATGGCGTTCCCGCCCGAGAGCAGGATACGAACGAATCTAGGCTCGCCACCCGCATGAACGATGATGTTCGTGGTTCCCGCTCCGACGTCGATGATCGCCTCGGCGCCGACGTGCCCCTCTTCCTGACGAGCCGCCCGGCTAACCGCCCTCGCTACCGCGAAGGGTGCAAGATCGACCCCCACGACCTCGAGGCCGGCGGTCTGTACGGCATCAACGAACGAGGAGACCATGTCGGAAGCGGCCGCCACGAGGAGTACCGTCATCATGTGGTCGCCGTCGGTGTCTTCGTAATCGCGGAGCACCCGGTAATCGAGTTCGGCCTCATCGATGGGCATCGGGATGTGGTCCGCAACCTGAAAGCGGATCGACGCCCTGAGGTCCTTTTCGTCTAGGAAAGGCAGATCGACCTGACGCACCACGACGCGCTGGTTTGCCAGACCGATGACCACTCGCTTCGAGCGGATCTTGGACCGTTTCCAGAGCCGAGCGATGGCGGCCGAAACCGCACCGGCATCGGCGATCTCTCCGTCCTGGAGTGCTCCCACGGGGAGCGGCACCTGCCCGAACGCGGTCAGGCTGAAGCCGCCGCGACCGGAAGAGACCTGGGCGGCCCGGATAGCACTCGTCCCCACGTCGAGCCCGACGGCGGGGGTAGAGCTGAGAGCCAAGGTCAGCTCCCCTCCTCCACCCGCACGGCGCGGTCATTCAGATAACGCTCCACGTCGGTACGACGGATCCGGTAGTTCTTCCCAACACGGATGGCAGCCAGCTGCCCGCCCTTGATCAGGCGATAGACCGTCATGTTGGAAACGCGCATCATGTCGGCTACCTCGCCGACGGTTAACAAGGGGTCACCGAAATCGATCCCTGGCATCCACTCCACCTTTCATGACCCGACAGGCGTCGCCTCAGTGCAGAGCAGACGCATAGCTGAGGTCACAACAGTGAACACTCTTTAACTTGAATGTTCAAGAGAGACATCGGCAACGATAGCTATACCCTTGACGAATCACATAGGTGTTATTAGCTAGCCCGAGGTGACTAGTCCCGAACGAATGCCTCTGAGGGACGCATGGGGCTCTCGTGGGGTACTACCGGTCCACTTCGCTCCAGTGCGTGGCGGTGTAATCCAGGAACGCCGAGGGCATGTTCCCGATCCAGCAGGACGAGTTCTTGAAGTTTCCGGTGCCTCGAACGACGAACCCGTCGGCGATGATCGTCCCGTGGATCGTGATGCTCCCCGCCGCGTCCAAGACGCCCTCCGGTATCAGGAAAGCGCCGACCGCCTCGCCCCCACCAGCACCCT
>JBKHYB010000031.1:0-9565 GCA_046565725.1 Actinomycetota bacterium | reverse complement strand
CGCCACCGTGTCGAGGCCCTTGGTCAAACCGTAGCCCACCCACTGGGGACGGTACTGCTGGTTGACGGCAGCTTGGGCGAGCTGGATGAAGAACGTCGGGGAGACGAGAACGTGGACGTTCTCGATCCCCTGCTGGTTGAGCTCGGTCGCGATCGTCTGTGCTTCGGAGGCGCCGGCCGTCTTCGATACGGCACGGTCGTAGTCGACGCTGGCGCCTTTATCTTCCAAGGCAGCGACGAAGGTGTCGTGGCCATCCTGGAAGGTCGGGGTGTTGAACCGGACCATGCCGTTCTTCTCGTCCTTGGCCCCGAGCTTGGTAACCAGCAGGTCGGCGAGCAGTGGGCCCTGCTGGGGATAGGTCATCCAGATAGCGAAGTAGTTCCGCAACGTTTCGAGGCCGATCTCGGTCACCCCGGCGGAGACGTACGGAACGCCCGCGCTGGCCGCGTAGCGAGCGCAAGCCTGGATCTGGTCGGTCCCGGCGATCCCCACCAGGAGGAACACCTCTTCGTCCTCGACCATCTCCCGGCACGCCGCTACGGCCTGGGAAGGGTTGTAGTTGTCGTTGCGGAAGACCACCTCGACGCCGCGGCCCTCGATGCTCTGGTTGTTCTGGCGCAGCCAGTTCCAGTACAGGTCCTTGCCCTTCTGGAAAGACTGGGAAGGAACGGGTGCAGCTCCCGTGATGGGGGCGTGGATCCCGATCTTGATCGTGTCGGCAGTTACACCCGTGGTGTCCCCGCCCTTGGGCTCGGGGCCGGATGGGGCAGTGCCCTCACCTTCACCCGCGGCGTCGCCGCTCCCATCGGTGGAACCAGCGCCGGAACCGCCGGTGGTGGTGCTGCCGGAACCGCCGGTGGTGGTGCCTCCCGAAGCATCGAGCCCGAACTCTTCGGCTGACCCGAGCACCTCGCCGGTCTCGGGGTCGATAACCTGACCGGTCTCGGGGTCGATGATGGCTCCGCCTGCCAGGCCCCCGGCGGCTACCGCCTTGTCGGCGACCCCGGGCTTCTGCCCGCAGGCAGCCGCGACCAACAGCATCAGTGCTGCCAGTGCTATCAGTCGTATACGGCGATCACGCAACTCCCATCAACCCCTTCTCTTAAGGAACGGAAGCTTGTCTCTGAGACCGGATGTAGACCCACCCAACTTCTTCAGTCCCTCCATCACGCCGGCTAGGCGAGAGGAACCAACCTCCTGGGCCGCCGCGATCGGCGCCCCTCGGCGTTCCGTGTTGATCTGACGGATCTGGGCCAGGACGCCGTCGGGGCGTATACCCGTCGCCGCTTCCAAGACCACCGAGCGAACCAAGGAGAAGCCCATCAGCCCGACCAGGATGGCCAGCCATACGTAGCCCGGCAAAGACCCGGCGGTGTCTTCGAGGGCTCCCGCAGCCGAGGTCTGGTCGCCCTCGACCGCCACCGGCTCGGTGGCCTCCGTACCTTCACCTGCGGGGGCTTCCGGTGCGGTGCCCGTACCGAAGGTGTCGGTTGACCCGGAACCGAAGTCGGTGGTGGAGGTGCTGCCGGTGTCGAAACCGCCACCGGTGGTGGTCGTCGGGTCGGTGGGGACCAGACCGTCTTCTTCAGCGGGTTCGTAGACGAGACTCGTCGTGATGCCGTTCTCTTCGGCGGGACCGACCATGACGACCCGCCAGTTCGAGTCCGACTGAGGGTCGGCCTCTTTGGGCTCGGCGGGGTAGAGCATGATCGCCGCCACCGGGGACGTGCCCTCGGCCCAACCCTGGGCGAACTCCGTCAGGTCGAACGTCCACTGGAAACGCTCTTCGGTCTCGCCGTCTTCGTTCTTTATCTTCACCGGCTTTCGCTCGGCGATGGGGTCGGAGGACGAGCAGGTGTACCGCGGGGCCTCTTTGTACTGCCTGGCTTCTCCATCCCCGAAGAACTGCTCGACGAGACACGCTTGCAGCTGCTTACCCTCCGCGTTCATCGGCTCGGACTGCTCGTCGTTGGCCTCGAGGAAGGTGGCCTCGAAGCTCTTGACCGTCGAACCGAAGGGGATGAGGGCGAAGTCGAAGGCGACCGCCGAGATCATCTCGGGCTCGTCGTAATCACCGCCCTGCACCTGTACCGGGAGGCGTCCCGATTTGCAGGTGCCGGCCTGCTCGGGAGGACCGCCTGCGCTCGTCGAGGGGCAGAAGGGGTTGGGGGCCTCGATCGTCACCACGTCCGCCCCGGAGGTGGGGTCGGTGACGGGCTGACTCTTCTGAGACTTCCAGTACCACGCGGAGCTCGACACCGCGAGCTCGGCCTCCTCGGCGAAGGCACTGGTCAGTGGCGCGACAACCAGGGCGAGTGCGCCCAACATGCACGAGATACGCAGAAGACGGTTGTACTGCACGAGCTCTCGACCTCCCCGGCAGGAAGAGAAGTATGGGACCGATGATTGGAGGGTTTCGTCCAAACGCGCCGTATCCCTGCAATCAGGTGCCCTTCGGGGGCCGAGATTATCACCTGACCTGGTTCGACTACGTAGGGTGACCGCCGTTTGTTAGGCTTGGCGGCAGACCGCAGACCCAGAGGGAGACATGAAGAAGATCCGAGCCCTATGGCAATCACTGTGGATGGACGTGGACCGCCGGGTCCGACTTGGCCGCATCTTGGGTCTCCTGTTCCTCACGGCCGGATTCGTCATCATCGGAAAGGCCTGGGAGGGCTCCGCTTCCCAGGTGCGGGTCGACAGCCAGTTCCCTTACCTGCTGTCGGGTGGCTTCATGGGCCTCGGCCTCGTGGTCACCGGCTGCACGCTGCTGTTCCTGTCCACCGTCCGCGCCGAACGCCAGCTGATGACGGACAAGTTCGACGAGATGAACCGCCTGCTGTCGCGGACGCTCGGCCGGATGTCGATCGCCAGTAACGGGTCGGGTGCCAACACCGAGCAGGTCGTGGCCGGCGGCGACGCGTATCACCGTCCCGACTGCACGATCCTCAAGGGCAAAGGCTCTCTTCAGACGATCTCGGTAGCGCAGGCCTCGTCGGAGGGGCTGTCCCCGTGCCGGGCCTGTGACCCACCTCGGCCGGCAGAGATCTCCGGCCAGACGCAGGTCCTCAGCTAAGGGACCGGAACACGAGGCCGGTGACGGCCTTGGGCCAGAAATAGCTGGCCTTCTGAGGCATCCTCTCGCCGGAACGGGCCACGTCGACGATCTGTGCTGCATCCAGTGCCTTAAGCAGGACGCCCGCGGTCCAGCCTTCCTCCGAGACGAGACGCCTTATCTCGTCGGGGTCCTTGCTGAAGCGGAACTCCTTCACTCCCGAAGGGAACATCTTGGGGAGCAGAGCCTCGTGGAGGGCGACCACGTCTAGGGCTCTCCAGGCTTCGGCTCTCTCGCCGACCGCCTCTACGACCTCCGCGTCTGGGACCTCCACCAGCATCTCGCCCTGCTCGGTGACGAAGACGAACGGGTGATCGGAGGCCGAGGTTCTCAGTGCTTCTTCGGGGTCACCGGCTGGCGTTGCCGCCACCGCGGCCAAGGCTTCGTGCACGTCTTCGCTCGCCCGAAGGGCTCGGTTGTAAGGGAGCACCACGAGGCCGGCAACGTCGGCGTCGACGCAGAAGCACATGATCGAGTCGTGCTCTCCCGGTTTGCCCTCGTTGGCCCGGTGGTACGTGAGCGCGGTCTCGTAGCGATGGTGACCGTCGGCGATGACGAGGGTGTGGGAGGAGACGTTGGCAGCCAGCATCTCGATCTCTGCGGGTGCCGTCACTTTCCACAGACGATGGAGGACCTGCCCGGCGTCGGCGAACCGGGCCTCCGTGGGCCGGTTCTCGAGGTCTGTATAGAACGGCTCGAGGGCCCCACCTCCCCGATAGATCGCGTAGATCGGTGAGACGTTGACCTGAAGGGCGTCCAGCAGGGCGAGGCGATCCTCGATCGGCCCGGGCATCGTCCGTTCGTGAGGCAGAACCCCGGCATCCGAGCCGAACTCCTCTAGACCCAGGGCTCCGATGGTTCCGATGATCCGCCTCCTGTCGCCATCGGGTCCGGTCAGGTCCTGCCGGTACACGTAGAAGGAAGGCTCCCCATCCTGCTCGAGGATGCCGTCGGCCAACCAAGAGGCGAATAGGTCGGCCACCTTCGCGTAACCGTCCGGCCCGGCTTGTTTCGCGAGCTCTAACCTCACGGCATTGTGCGGATGTCTCTCGTGGAGTTCATCCTGTTCCTGGGGCGAGATGATGTCGTACGGAGGACACGCAAGGTCCTTCATCTCGGCGGACGCGCTGTAGCGGATACCTCTGAAGGGCTTGAACTCGGGCATATGGAAAAGATAAGCGAACGGCTGGGCGCGCTCGTGTGCGACATGGACGGCGTCCTCTATCGCGGGGACAGCGTGATCGGGGGGGCGCCCGAGGCGCTCGACCGCCTGCGTTCGGCCGGTCTCAAGATCCTGTTCTGCACCAACAATTCACGAGCGACGGTCGACGACTACGTGGAGAAGCTGTCTCGGATGGGATTCGCGGTCGATCGGGACGAGATAGTTACCTCGGCCATCGTCACCGCTGAGGAGCTCCGATCCCGGGACACGGGAGGAGCCAGCGCGTACGTCGTCGGAGGGCCGGGCATCCGCACGGCGATGTCGGAAGCCGGCTACACCCTGTGCGACGGCGAGGAGGGGGAGTCGTCCGATGTCGTTGTCGTGGGATGGGATGAGACCTTCACCTGGGACAAGATGCGGATCGCCGCGACCGCAGTGCGTCGCGGGGCGGCCTTCATAGCCACGAACGACGACGCCACTTTCCCGGCCGACGGGGGGCTGTGGCCGGGCGCGGGATCGATACTGGCTTCGATCGAACGAGCTTCCGGCCGGAGGGCGGAGGTGATGGGGAAGCCCAACCCACCCATGCTTGCCAGCCTTCGCCGGCACCTCGGAGACATCGACAACGTTGCGATGGTGGGCGATCGACCCGATACCGATCTGGAAGGGGCGAGACGCTTGGGGTGGATGACGATCCTGGTCTTGAGCGGGGTGACCTCTGCCGAAGAGGCTCGGTCGGTGGAACCCGCTCCGGACCTGACGGTCTCCAGCCTCGCCGATCTCTCCTAGTAGCGCCACTCCGGCGCCCAGACCGGTCGAGGACGATGAGGCCGCCCGCCGAGGATGAACGTAACGACCACCCCGAAGACGAAACCGCCCACGTGGGCCATCCACGCCACTTCGGTGACGCCTTGGTTCGCCTCCTGGGCTCCTATGAGGAACTGGTAGAGGAGCCATAGGCCGAGAACGGTCAACGCAGACATCTGCACCACGGTGAAGATGAAGACGATCGGGACCAGAACGTTAACCCTGGCGTGCGGATAGAGAAGTATGTAGGCGCCCATCACGGCGGCCACTGCACCCGAAGCACCGACCGAGGGGATCGGATCGCCCATGTGCGTGAAGATGTGAGCGAAGGTCGCCGCCAGCCCGCCCGCTAGGTAGAAGAGCAGGTACCGAACGCGGCCGAAGTGATCTTCGACGTTGTTCCCGAAGATCCAGAGGAACAGCAGGTTACCGAGGAGATGGATCGGACCTGCATGAAGGAAGGTCGAGTACACGATCGATGCCAGGAAGGAGAGAAGGTTCCGTTCCGGGATCTCGATCCCGAACACTTCGCTCGGGCATGAATCCTCGAGCTGGCATGGGATCGGAGCGTTCTCTACGAAGTAGGTAGCCCCTTGGATGTCCGTGCCGAACCCCGGGGTTTGGAAGAACACGAAGACGTTCAGGGCGATCAGACCGATCGTCAAGAAAGGAACTCGCTTCGTAGGATTCGAATCAGATATCGGGATCAGCGAGATCACATGAGCGAGTATAGGTTCGCCGTCTACGAAGTACCGGATCGAAGGAGGCATCTTGTTCGACGAGCTCAAGCGCATGGCTCTGATCACCTCGGGGATGGCCGAACTAACCCGAGCACGCGCCGAACAGGTCGTTAAGGACCTGGTCAAGAGGGGAGACGTACGACGGGACCAAGCTTCCGGTCTCGTCAAAGAGCTGCTGGACAGAAGTGCGGACAACCGCCGCGAGGTGACGCGCTTCATCCGGTCCGAGATACAGAGCCAGCTTGCCGGCCTCGGATTCGCCACGAAGAAAGAGGTCGAGCGGCTCGAGCGCAAGGTCGCACGGTTGGAGGCCGGATCCAAGTCGCAGGCGAAGAAGACGACCTCGAAGACGGCGACACCACGGAAGTCCGCGACGAAGAAGCAGGGAGCCGCGAAGAAGACCTCCGGAGATGGCGCATAACGTCAGGTGAGAATGATTAGATGAGCCGCATGGAGACCACGACCCCCTCCCAACACGAACTCGTCATCCGCGTCGACGACGAACTACGTTCCGGCGAGGACCGGGACGACGCCGGTCGGCTGAAGATCCTCGAGGACCTCTATCGCTCTTTGGAGAACGAACTCGAAGGAGATCTAGATCAAGAAGGTTCGGCTCGATTCTGAACTCGTGAGGCGCGGACTCGCCTCAAGCCGAACCGAAGCCCAGAGGCTGATCGAGGCGGGGCACGTGCAGCTGCGTGGGCTACCCGCGACCCGTGCCGCGACGATCGTCGATCCGGCAGATCCGATAGAGGTTCTGGATGCCGGCCCCACCTTCGTATCTCGAGGTGGCATCAAGTTGGACGGTGCCTTGAGGGAGTTCGAGATCGAGGTAGGTGGGCTTCGATGGCTGGATGCCGGCGCCTCGACGGGAGGCTTCACCGATCGATTGCTGCAGGGCGGCGCTAGAGAGGTTCTCGCCGTCGATGTCGGATACGGCCAACTCGACTGGAGGATCCGCAACGATCCTCGCGTCACGGTGATGGAGAGAACGAACATACGGACGCTGACCCCTCAGGACATCCCTTGGCCTCCGGAAGGAGTCGTCGCCGACCTCTCGTTCATCTCCCTTACACAGGTGCTTCCGGTCCTGGCCTCCCTGTCTACCGACGACGCGGAGTACATCCTGCTGGTGAAGCCGCAGTTCGAAGTGGGCAAAGGCAAGGTGGGCAAGGGCGGTGTGGTCCGCGACCCTTCCTTATGGGCGGAGGCGCTGCGTTCGGTGGCACTGAGGGCATCGGAAGCGGAACTCGGCCTCGTCGACGTGTGCGTATCGCCCATCAAGGGCCCAGCCGGTAACGTTGAGTTCTTCGTTCGGATGAGAAGGGGCTACCGAACCGACATGACTCTTATCGATCGTGCTGTAGGGCAAGCATCGTGACCCTGGGGCGCGTCACCCTTATCGTTCACGATGGCAAGCCCGGAGCGCTGGAGCTGCGCGATCGGGTTGCGGAGCATCTCCAGCGTTCCGGCGCGGCGATCGTCGAGGAGGGCGCTACCGATCTGGTCGTCTCGCTCGGTGGGGACGGGACGATGCTGCGGGCTGCCCGGGTTGCCCATTCGTCCGACGCTCCGCTTCTCGGGATCAACATGGGGACCCTCGGATACCTGACGGAGATCGACGCTCACGACGCGATCCCTGCGATCGACAAGGTGCTGGCCGGAGACCACTCGCTCGAAGAACGGATGATGCTGGCTTGCGAAGTCGATGTCGACGGGAACGTCTACCCACACGTGGGTCTCAACGAGGTCTTGGTCGAGCGAGCTGCCAGACACAGACTCGTTAAGTTGAGCGTGACCATCGGCGACGAACGACTCGGAGATCTGAACGCCGACGGGCTGATCGTGGCGACACCTACAGGTTCGACGGCATACGCGCTCAGCGCCGGAGGGCCGATCGTTTCGCCCCGAGCGGATTGTTTGATCGTGGTGCCCGTCAGCGCTCACATGATCTTCGCCAGACCCTTCGTTCTCGCGCCGGACGAGACCGTGAAGATCGAGCTCAAGGGGACCGGGAGCCAGGCGGAGGTAACCCTGGACGGGGCGACAAGCACGCGGATCCACAGCGGTTGCGTCGCGACCGTTCGGCGCCACGAGAGATCTCTGCGCTTGGTCCGCCTCGGGGGCCCCAATTTCCTGGAACGCCTGCGAACCAAGTTGGGCCTGCCGTAATCCCCGGGTCCTCCCGGGCCGGCCAAACCCGGCCCCCCGCTCGTTCCCGGCCGTAGGATTCTCGGGATGCTTGAGGATCTGATCGTCGAGGACCTCGGTGTTATCGAACATGCCGAGGTCGCTTTGACGCGTGGCAGTACCGCCATCACCGGCGAGACCGGTGCCGGAAAGACCCTCATGGTGGCAGCGCTCGGACTCCTCCGCGGGGGCCGTGCCGACAGGGGGGCGGTTCGAACCGGCGCCGAAGCCGCGCTGGTCGAGGGTCGCTTCACGCTTGCTCCCGATCATCCGGTCGTGGAGCGGCTCATCGAACATGGTTTGGTGAAAGAGGAGATCGGTGACGACCCGGTCGAGGTGGTCGTCACCCGCAAGGTTTCCCGCGACAGCAGCAAAGCCCGCATCAACGGACGCCTCGTGACCGTAGCGATACTGGCCGAGGTTGTGGGGGAGCTGGTCGAGATCGCAGGGCAGAACGAACATCAGCGGATAGGCGATCCGCAACACCAGCGGTACCTGTTGGACAGATCCGCAGGGCCGGAAGCGATCGAACTCAGCGAACAGGTCGCAACCCTCGTCGGTTCGGCGGCGGAAGCGCAGCGCAAAGGCCAGGCTCTGAAGGATGCGGAGCGAGAGCGTTCCCGGGAACTCGACGTCCTTCGCTACGAGACCAACGAGATCGCCGCCGCGAACCTCGAACCTGGAGAGTGGGAGCGCTTGAACCGAGAGGCCCGCCGTCTCGAGAGCGCGGAGTTCCTCGCCACCGAGACCGGGGAGATCGTCGGCCTGTTGAGAGACGAAAGCGGAGTCGAGGAGCTGCTGGGAGCGGCTTCCACCCGGCTCCTGTCCCTCGCAGAGGTGGACGAGTCCTACCGATCGCTGGCGGACCGACTGGAAGCGGCACGCATCGACGCCGTCGACGTTGCCCACGAACTCGCTCGGGCCCGGACCGAACCGGATCCCGATGCACTGGCCGACGTCCGCCAGCGGCTCGATGTCATCAATCGTTTGAGGCGCAAGTACGGCGACGAGGAGCAGACGATCCTGACGTACCTCCAGGAAGCCTCCGCCCGAGCGCTCGAACTCGAAAGCGCCGCGTCGGATGCGGACATGTGGCTGGAACGGAGCGAGGAACTGACCCGTCAGGCCCGGGACCTTGCCGAGCGCCTGTCCGAACTCCGAAGAGACGCGGCGAGACGGTTGGAACGAGAGATCGACGAACGACTCGAAGCACTGGCGATGGCGGGGGCCCGTTTCCAGGTCGTGCTCGAACCACGGGACCTGTACCCGGGCGGACTCGAAACGGTCACCTTCTGCGCTTCGGCGAACAGGGGACAAGAGCCGCGTCCGATCTCCAAGGCGGTATCCGGTGGGGAACTGTCCCGGATCGCCCTCGCCCTGCATCTCGCGTGCAACGACAGATCCGCTACGACCATGGTCTTCGACGAGGTCGACGCCGGGATCGGGGGGAAGGCCGCGCAGGAGGTGGGCAGATCCCTGGCGGCGTTGGCCGAAGATCCGGCCGTCCAGGTCGTCGTCGTTACGCACCTCCCGCAGGTGGCCGCATTCGCA
>JBKHYB010000030.1:0-9581 GCA_046565725.1 Actinomycetota bacterium | reverse complement strand
GGGGATCCCGATCGAGGTGGTCCCGTCACCTCACGACCTAGCGGGGATCGATGAGGCCTACACGATCCCTAAGGACCGTTACTACCTTCCCGATCTCGATCTTGAACCGGGGGAGCTCGCCGCTCTCAGCATCGCCGGCGGAGCGGTGCTCGGTGCGAGCGATGAGGCTTCCTCGGGGTTGATGAAGTTATCCGTGGATCTGTCGCCCGGGGCGGCCGGAGGACCCCGGATAGCGTGGGGGGCGGATCTGGCGGCCGAACAGCCCCTCCTGACCCCTGTTTACGGCGCTCTGCTGGATCGGGTCCCGATCACCTTCGGTTATCGACGTCCGGACGGCACCGAGAGCGAACGCACCATCGAGCCGTATGCCCTCGTGCATCGTCGCGGTAACTGGTATCTCGTGGGCCGGGATACCGATCGGGAAGATGTCCGTTCCTTCCGCCTGTCTCGGTTCACCACCAAGGTGACCAGAGGCAAGGGTGGTTATGACATCCCAGAGGGTTTCGACGCCGCCGCTCACATAGGGGGTCATGCGTTCGAGATCGGGGCCGACGCGCCCGAAGAGGCGTCTGTGAGGTTCTCGCCTCGGCTCTCTTGGTGGGTGAAGCAGAACTGGCCGGACGAAGTCACCACGGAGCAGGATGACGGCTCTGTGGTGTTGCGAGTACCGGTTGCGAACCGGGACGCTTTCGTATCGTGGGTGATGGGTTTCGGTGATGACGTCGAGATCATCGAGCCTACCGCAGCCAGGCAAGCGTTGCTAGACCATCTGGCGCCATATCTCGGAGATGCACCGTGAGCAAGGGCAGACTAGGCAAGCGGCTGCAACGGATCCTCTTATTGCTGCCCTACGCGATCAAGCACCCGGGCATCTCGATAGACGAACTGGCTCGGAAGTTCGGAGTCGGTCGGGAAGCCCTGACCGAGGACCTGCAGTTGGTGTTCCTGTGCGGGTTGCCCGGATACGGACCTGGAGATCTGATCGACGTGACCTTCGAGGAGGACCGCGTCTACGTTCGCATGGCGGATTACTTCGGAGCTCCGTTCCGACTGACCCCTGCAGAAGCTCTGGCTCTCTATGCGGGTGGGAAGGCTCTGGCGGGGTTACCCGAGATGGCCGAAGCCGACGCGTTGCGCACGGCGCTCGACAAACTCGGTCGCGCCCTTGGCATGACCGAAGCCGGTGTGGAGATCCTGATGGAGGCGGGAGCGGAAGAGCATCTGGCGCGGCTGAACGAAGCGCTTTCATCCGGCCGCCGCGTGCACATCGAATATCTGTCGGCCGGTCGCAACGAGATGACCGAGCGAGATGTCGATCCATGGGGACTGGTGATCGCGCTGGGCGCCTGGTACCTGGTCGGACACGATCATCTGAGGGGGGAGGAGCGCATCTTCCGGGTGGATCGGATCAGGTCGATCGCCGTTCTCGACGAAGAGGTAGCGGTTCCCGATGACTTCGACCCGGAGCGGTACCGCGGAGCCTTCGTTGGGGATGCCGATCAGCCGCGTATGACGATAGAGATCTCACCTGCCGTGGCTGCTTGGTTCTCGGAGTATTACCCGGTCGAGTCGGCCGAGGAACTTGAAGACGGTTGGAGCAGGGTGCAGTTGATCGCTTCCGGACCCTCGTGGTCTTCCACCCTGCTGCTTCGCCTCGGTGACGAGGTAAGGGCAGTGGAGCCTCCCGAGGCGCTCGGATCTGCCCGCGCTCTGGCTGAACGCATCGCTTCGCTCTATGCGTGAACCTAGGAGATGTCTCGCCTCGCTTGAAGCGTGACGACGTCGGGTTGAACCGACGCGAGGGGGAGTGTTAGCGAGAAGGTTGACCCCTTGCCCCAGGTGCTGTCCACCCAGATCCGGCCCCCATGCAGCTTCATCAACTGAGCGGAGAGATACAGACCGACGCCGGTGCCTCCGTGCTCGCGGGTGGCGGAGCCATCCACCTGCTTGAAGCGCTCGAAGATGTGCGGGATATCGCTCGAGACGATCCCTTGCCCCTTGTCGATCACGTCTATGCGGAGTTCGTCGTCCGATGTCCGGGCCTTGATCGTGACGGGGGTGCCCTCAGGTGAGTACTTCAAGGCGTTGTCGACCAGGTGCCGTAGGACTATCCCAACCTTGGCCTCGTCACAGGCCCACCGGAGGCTGGGCGGCACCTCGATATCCACGGTCCGTTGCGGGTAGCCCTCGAGCACGTCCACGGCCACGCCCTGGATCAGATCATTTATCTCGGTCTCTTCTAGCTTGAGGGAAGTCTCGCGGGACTCGATCTGACCGACATAGAGGAGATCCTCGATCAGTCTCTCCAACAGCTCGGCACGGTGGTCGATCGTGTTCAGAGCGTCTTTCAGATCCTCTTTGGAAACCTGATCGATCTTCCTGTACATCATCTTGGCGAACCCCTTGATGACCGTCAGCGGGGTCCGCAGTTCGTGACCGATCATCGCAACGAAGTCTCGTTGGGTCTGCGCCATCTCGCGCTCTTGGGTGATGTCATCCATTATCAGGAGTCGCCCGAGTGGAGCCCCCGGCATGCGGACATCGGTTACTCGCACCTTGAAGTGACTCAACGGGGTGCCGATCGTGATCTCGCCCGAGAGCATCCCATCGCCCTCGAGGAATTCCTTGATCTCCGGGTGAGGGATGGTCGTCGAGATCGATTGCCCCATAGCGAAGGCAGCAGAGGTCTGGAAGAGTCGTTCCGCCGCGGGGTTCATCGAAACGATGCGCCGTTGGTGGTCCACGAGGACGATCGGGTTAGGAACGCTCATGATCAGAGAAGAGAGTTGCGACTCTTTCCGCTCGATCTCGGAGTGCAGTTCGCTGGCGCCAAGCGCCGAGGCGCATTGCTGAGCGAACGCACGCAGGACGTAAGACCGCTCGTCGATCAGGTCTTGGTCGCCCGGGACCACGATCAAGGCTTTGGTGCCGCGGGTCGTTCTCAGGCCGATAGCGAGGCGTGAGCCCATCGGGTTCGGGATGAGGATCATGATCTGCTCGTCCATGGCCTGCTTCACCGACGGAGCCTCGGTGATGGCCCGGATCTCCGTCTTAGCGATGTTCCTGAAGACCCCTCTACTGACGGCGCCGGTCTCGGGGTCGAAGAGGCAGATGAACCCTCCGTCGGCATGGGAGAGCCGTGTCGCTCCATCGAGGATCGAGTGCAAGAGCGCCTCCATGTCCAGGGAGTCGAGAAGGCCCTTCGTGCACTCGACGAGAGCCGTGAGGCCCGATGACCGTTGTTCCGCCTTCTCGTGCAGGCGCGTCCTCTGCAGGACGCCCGCCACCTGGTCGGCGAACATCTGAGCCAACCTCAGGTCGTCGGGTTCGAAGACATCGGAGGTCTTGAACGAGGGGATGTAGAGGAGACCTTCGACCTTCCCACCCACCCGAAGGGGAGCAAGCACGGAGGTGGCGGCGGAACGACCTGGTGGGTCGAGGGTCTGGAGCGCACCGTTCGGCGAGGTTCTTACCTCCATGGCGGCCGTCGGGAGCATGCCGTTCGGGAGGACGCCGCTAAGCCGGATGCGCGACCCCTTGGGACATCCCGGGGGTAGCCCGGCGGACGCATCTACCACCAGTTCTTTGGATTGCTCGTCGACCAGGAGAAGAACCGCCTGTTCGGCCCCCAGAACCTCGGTAGCCGCATCGACGACGGCGGAGATGACCTGGGGGACGGGAGCGCCGGAGGCGGCGATCTCGCTCACCCGTAGGGTCGCGTCGAGCGCGACGGACCAGCGCTGGGGTTGGGCCGCATCGGCCCGTCCTTTGAGAAAAGCCATACCTACATCATCGGCATCCGAAGTGTCCTCATTGACCGTTCTGACTAGTCCCTTTGAGTGGTTTCGTAAGTCACCCTAAACCGGGGCCCGTGGGGGCCGATAAGAGACATGACGGCGGTTTTCAAACCCGGATGAGAGTGGAGCAGGAAGCAAGAGATGACCACGATCAAGGCGACATGCCCAACCTGCGGAGAGATCAGCCTTACTGCAGATGACATATTGCTGAGGATCGGCGCAGCGTCGACCCACAACAGCTACGGTTTCGACTGCCCGGACTGCGGCGACTTCGTTGAGAAGCCGGCCGACGAGAGGATCGTCAGACTGTTGCTTTCCGGTGGAGTGATGCCCGTCATGAATCAGGTGCCGGCGGAGGTCCTGGAGCCTCGTACCGGACCCCCGATCTCTTATGACGACCTTCTCGCCTTCCACGAGAAGCTGAGTCAGGACGGCTGGTTCGAAGAACTGCTGCGCCGTACCTGATCCTCACCCCCCGCATCCTTAGCACTTCAGGGTCGACCCGGCCCTTTAGACTGCGGCCATGCCCCAACTAGGCCCGATGGAGATCATGGTCGTCGCCATCGTGGCGTTGATCGTCTTCGGCCCCCAGCGCCTCCCCGAGATCGCCCGCACCATCGGGCGGACCCTTAGCGAGTTCCGGCGGCAGGCCTCCGAGATACGGGCCGAGTTCGAGTCCGGACTCGACGACACCGGCCCGGTCATGGACGAACCAGCGTCGGCCAAGCCGATCGCCCAAGATCCCTCAGAGAACGAGAACTGATGAGCGAGGCGGGCAACCTCAGACGAAGGCGGCTGGCCCTCAGGCGTCGCAAGCGTCCCAGATCGACGGCGATGTCGATGATGGAACACCTCTCCGAACTGCGCACCAGGCTCATCGCTTCGCTCGTCGGGTTCGGTGTCGTATCGATCGCAGCATTCCTCGCCTTCGAACCGATCACCGACCTCCTGCTGCGCCCGTTGTGCGACCTTCCGTCCCATCTCCTCGGTCCGAACGGCTGCGAACTGGTGTTCACGTCTGCCACCGAACCCATCTCGGTGCGACTGAAAGTGACGGCGATGGCGGGCGTGGTGTGCTCGTCGCCGCTGTGGCTGTACCAGTTGTGGGCCTTCATCGTCCCCGGGCTGACACCGAAGGAGAAGCGCTACGCCCTGCCCTTCGTGCTCTCTTCGGTGACACTGTTCGCTCTGGGAACGGTCTTCGCCTACATCACCCTGCCGAACGCGCTGGAGTTCCTGGTGGGCTTCGGTGGCGACAACCTGACGCCTCTGTTCACCGCGAAGGAGTACCTGAGCTTCGTCAGCATGATCATCATCATCTTCGGCGTCGTATTCGAGCTCCCGTTGCTCCTGTACTTCCTAGGTCTGGCCGAGATCGTGTCATTGGAGGCGCTCAGGAAGGCAAGGAGGATGGCGATCGTCGGCATAACCATGCTGTCGGCCCTAGTGACGCCGTCCCAGGACCCGTACACGATGCTTGCGATGTCGGTGCCCCTGTACGCGCTGTACGAGTTGGTCATCGCCCTCCTGGGGATCCGGGAGAAGCGGCGTCGGTCCAAGGCTTAGGTATCTTTGCCACCATGGCTATCAAGGGCAAGAAGAAGACCAGGGGCGGTGCCCCCTCCAAGCGTCCCGCAGGAGCACCGAGGCCGGTCGTTCCGGCAGGGCGGTCTCGCACGCCGTGGTATCGGACCCGCGACGGCATCCTGATCGGGAGCATCTTCGCTCTGGTCGCTATCGGGGTGGTTATCTGGTTGGTATCGAGCGCCAGGGAGAGGTCCCGAGAACTCGAAGCGAAGCGTCAGGCGATCCAGACCTACACCGACCAACTGGCACCCGTGCTCGAAAGCGTTTCGGATGCGGCCTCGGCCATGACGGCCGTGTCACAGGTCCCCGGTGAGGAGGACATGGCCGACCTCCAGGAAGACGCGACCGAGTGGCAGCAGGCTTTCCAACAGGCACAGATATCGCTCACCTCGTTGCTCCCTCCGGCGGAAGCCGAGGCGACCCACCAACTGATGAACGAGGCCTTGGCGCTTTACGCCTCCGCCGCCACCACGTTGGGTCAGCTGGCGGAGGCGGAGGGGAACCTCATCGATCAGATCTTCACCACGGCATCCACCCAGCGAGACCTGGCTACCTCCATCTTCGAGTCCACGATCGCCGGTTTCGACACCTTGCGGGACGAACTCGGAATGTCGGCGTCCCGACTCAGCGCCCCGGCAAGCTTGGGGGAACCTTCGATGCCGGATCCCCTCGCAACGGTAGGCACGGAGGGCAGCGTCCCGCCCGAAGGCGACGGCTCCGGTGGTGGCGGTAAGAAGGGTAAGGGCGGCGACGACGGCTAGCGCCCCGGACCCCGCGTCCGACCCCCGCATCTCGGCGCTGGTCGGTGAGTTCGAGAGCGCTTACGGGTTCCCCTTCGATCCCTTCCAGCGCCGGGCCTGCGCGGCTCTAGCGGATGGCTCGTCGGTGCTCGTAGCGGCACCGACGGGATCCGGAAAGACGGTGGTGGGGGAGTTCGCTGCATGGCTGGCGATGCGCGGCGGCGGCAAGACCTTCTACACGACGCCGATCAAGGCGCTCAGCAATCAGAAGTTCGGAGACTTCCAGGGCGTCTATGGTCCCGCCAACGCGGGTCTGCTTACCGGTGATAACTCGATCAACCACGATGCTTCGATCGTCGTTATGACCACCGAGGTCCTGAGGAACATGATCTATGAGGACTCGGATTCGCTTCGTGGTCTGCGCTACGTGGTGCTCGACGAGGTTCACTACCTGCAGGACCGTTACCGGGGTGCCGTCTGGGAAGAGGTCATGATCCATCTCCCGGTCGATGTGCAGATCGTTTCTCTGTCTGCAACGGTCAGCAACGCCGAGGAGTTCGCCGAGTGGATCCAGACGCTTAGGGGCCGGACCGAGGTGATCATCGAGGAGCGCCGGCCGGTGGAGCTGCGTCACTGGTACCTGGCATCTGACGAGTTGCTGCCGATGTTCATCAAGCGTGGCGAAGAGGTCGTCCCGAACCCTCGGGGCCGAGAGTTCGACCTCCGAAAGCGATCCGGGACCGCTCCGCGCCCTCAGCGCGGAGCCAAGAGACCGTCGGTTGGCCGACGCGTCCGCGTCCCTTACCGAACCGACGTGGTCGACGTCCTTTGGGGCGAGAAGATGCTGCCGGCGATCTATTTCATCTTCTCGCGCAAGGGCTGCGACGAAGCGGTCCGACAGTGTCTGCGAGAGGGGATCAGGCTCACCTCGGCCGAGGAGAGGGCCGAGATCGTGGAGTTCGCGGAGTCTCGCATCGTGGATCTCGACCCGGCGGAGCTCGACATCATGGGATACGCGGATTGGATCTCGGGCCTCGAACGCGGGGTCGCTGCCCATCACGCCGGGATGATCCCTCCCTTCAAGGAGGTCGTTGAAGAACTCTTCGCCCGGGGCTTGATAAAGGTCGTGTTCGCGACGGAGACTCTGGCCCTCGGGATAAACATGCCGGCGCGCACGGTGGTGATCGAGTCCCTGATGAAGTTCACCGGTGAGAAGCATGAACTGATGACTCCGGGGGCCTTCACCCAACTTTCGGGGCGTGCCGGACGCCGGGGCAAAGACGAGATAGGCCACGCGGTGGTGCTGCTTCAGAAGTTCACGCGCTTCGACGAGATCACGCGGCTGGCCTCCACGCGCACCTATCCACTGAGGTCCTCTTTCCAACCCAGCTACAACATGGCGGTGAACCTCGTTCGGAATTACGACCTCGAAGAGGCCGAGCATCTCGTCAACTCGTCCTTCGCCCAGTTCCAGACGGACCGCTCCGTCGTACGTCTCGAGAGGACGAAGGAGCGTAACGAGGCTTATCTGGCCAGCTACCGCGAACGGATGCGGTGCGAGCTCGGCGACATCGATGAGTATCGAGAACTCCGTACGAGGTTGCAGAAGATCGAGGGCCAGACCTCCGGTTCGAGGTCCAGATCGAAGAAGGTGAAGGACTCGTTCGCCAACTTGTCGGCGGGTGACGTGATCGAGGTGCGCGCCGGTAAGCGGAGAGGCCGTTATGCGGTCATCGAGGTGATGCAGAGAAGGTCCGAGCGCAAGCCCCGGATCCTCGCCTTGGCTCGCAATGGATCCCTGGTGAGGTTCGGCCCGGCGGATCTGCCGGAGCCACCGCAGCGTCTCGGCAGTCTTCCGGTGACAGACCGCCAGAAGATGTCGGTCGCAGAGCAACGGCGAGAGATCGCCAAGAAGATCAAGGATTTCGACTCCAGTGAGCCGGATGTTCCCGAAGCCGACGATGCGGAACTGAAGGCTCTGCGAGCGGCCCTGCAACGCCATCCCGTCGGCGGCTGTCCCGAGCTCGGACGCCATCTGCATTTCGCCGAAAGGGCGGTCCGACTGGAGCGCGATATCGCATCGATCGACCGACAGATCGGTCGCGCCACCGGAACGCTGGCTCGTCGCTTCGATCAGGTTCTGGGAGTGTTGCGATCGATGGGGTACGTCGCCGACTGGGCGTTGACACCAAAGGGCGAGACCTTGACCGGCATCTACAACGAGTCGGATCTTCTCGTCGTGGAAACCATCGAGCAGGGCCTGCTGCACGATCTGGAACCGGCGGAGCTCGCGGCGATCTGCTCCACCCTCGTGTTCGAAACCCGGGGGCCTGAAGGTCCACCGCCACCGGACATGCCGACGCTGAACTGTCAACGCGTTTGGAAACAGTTGATGCGGCTGTGGCGTCAGATCAGGGCCGAGGAAGAGGGGCGACGACTCGACCTCACGCGAGAGCCCGATCCGGGTTTCGCCCGGAAGGCCTACGACTGGACCCGAGGGGAACCTCTAGAGAAGGTCTTGGGCGAAGACGATGCCCCGGGAGACTTCGTCCGAGCCACCAAGCAGCTCCTCGACCTGTTGCGCCAGATCGGGGAACTGACCCCGCCCGGGCCTCTGTCCGACGCTCTCGACGAGGCGGTGAGAGGACTGACCCGCGGTGTCGTTGCCTACTCGCCCGTGGACCTCTGATGGCGAACATCGAAGCGGTCATCTTCGACTGGGGCGGGACCCTAACGAAGCCGATCGAGGTGGTGTACGAGATCGATACGTGGTCCGAGGTCGCGCGTCACCTGTCGGCCGACCGACACGAAGAACTGGTGGTGCGTCTCGGCGCGATAGAAGCCGAACTCTGGGAGATATCCCGAACCACTCAGCAGGGCGCCAGTCTCGAAGGGTTGCTCCAGAAGGTCATCGAGGAGTTCGGTCTCGAGATCGCTGCGGAGTCTCTGGAGCGGGCGGCCCGTATCCACCTCGACCTTCTCCTCCCGCACATCGAGCACGACGAGGATGCTCACGACGTGCTCGTAGCGTTGAAGGAGCGCGGTTTGAAGGTGGGTCTGCTGTCGAACACCTTGTGGCCCGAACGGTTCCACGAAGAGCTGCTCGAACAGGCCGGGATCCGGGACCTGATCGACGCCCGGCTCTACACCTCGTGCATGCCTTACACGAAACCACACCCCGAGGCTTTCCGGGCGGCCATGGGCGCCCTCGACGTGATGCGACCGCAGCAGGCCGTGTTCGTGGGGGACCGTCCCTGGGACGACATCTACGGCGCCAAGTCGGCCGGCATGAGGACGGTCCACCGTCCCAACGCACTCGTACCCGACCACGCCGTGACCCCCGACGCGGTGGTCGACGACCTGCCCACCCTGCGCGCGGCGGCGGCCACCGGCGCGGTGAGCGCGGACACGGTGATCGGCAACTACACCCGCACGATCGACGCGCTGCTCACGCTGC
>JBKHYB010000029.1:0-9867 GCA_046565725.1 Actinomycetota bacterium | reverse complement strand
CCGGGAAGACGCCGATCAGCTCGCCTCGGCGCGCGAGTTCGTAAGCATCCTCATCACAGGCCACGACGTTGCCGGACTTACGGGCCAACGGTCCGATCAGCGGAAGGCTCCAGACCAGGTCGGCTCCGACGTTTCGCACCAGACGCTTCTGCGCGTGCTCGGTCGCGACCGCGTACTGCATCATCACTGCGTCCAGAGGGATCGTGCCCGAGTGGTTGCAGATCAGCAGGGCCGAACCTTCGGCCGGGATCCGATCTACACCGAGGGCTTTGACGCGGAAGTAGTTCTCGTAGAGCGGGCGAACGAGTGGCAACAACACCTCACGGCTCAGTTGCTCGTCGTAGCCGAAGTCATCGACCGGGTAGTCGCCGGCGAGACGGCGACGAACGAACTCCTCGAGGCCCAAGCGCTCATCGTCCGAGCGCTGCTTCACGCGCGTCGACGCCTTAGCGGACGGATGCGACGAGCGGGGGTCGGCTTGATCGGCGTGCACGCGGCAGAAGCCGGTGTCATCGACCGCATCGTTCTTACAGGGTCTGCCTTCGGTCGTGATCGCCCTGCACTTCGGCGAGGCAGAAGCCGACGGCTTCGCATCGTTCCGGGATCTGCGTTCTATCGGGATGACATCGGCCTCGGCCATCACACCTTCTCCCTATCGGATCGTTGCTTCAGGTACTCGAAGAGTTCCCGCTCCCATGTCGGATGCGCGCTCGGTTCGGGTGCCTGATCGCCGGTGTAGAGGTCCTTGAAATCCTTCAGTGCCCCCAAGGAGGTGTATCTCGGTGTGTATCCGAGCCGCTCCTGTGCCCGCAGCGTGGAAACCACCCGGCCGAGCAGGATCAGCTTCAGCTGATCGGTGGGGAAGTCGATCAGATTGAACTGCCGGAGCAGCGACGCGGTGGTTTGGGCAGCCGGAAGGAGCATGGGGACGAACGGTTTACCGAGCACGCGTAACGCCTGTGACAGGTAGACGACCCCCTCGGAGGCGATGTTGAAGATGCCCGTCGCCTCTCCCATGACCGACAGGTACAACGCTTCGACCGCGTCCTCTTCGTGCAGGAACTGGAGGCGGGGATCGAATCCCAGCGCCGTCGGCACCACCGGGAGCGAGAAATAGCGGGTCATCGAAGTGCTGACGGTCGGGCCGATCACGTTCTGCGTCCTGAGGATCACCAGATCCACGTCCGAGCGCCGGCGTCCAAAGTCACGTGCGTACTGCTCGGCCTCGGCGCAATCCTTCCCGTAGCCCCCGAGATCGACCTCTCGCGAGGCGTAGTCCTCGGGGATCACCGACGGCTCGCCGGCCCGCGACCCATAGACGGCGGTCGACGATTTCACGATCACTTTCTTGATCCGATCGGCGCGCTGAGCCGCGGCCAGCAGCTGCATCGTCCCGATCACGTTGTTCTCTTTCATCTGAGAACGCCCGCCGAGCACGCCGGGGCTGGAGCCGATGTTCGTGTGCACGAGGGTGTCGACCTTCGTCGCCTCCAGGACGCGCGCGATCATCGGATTGCGGATATCGGCGCGCACGAACTCAAGCCCGCGTATCGGGACGCGAGGCTCCTCAAGGTCCACGCCCACCAAGGCTTCGATGGACGGATCGTTCTCGAGTCGTTTGGCGAGGCGCAATCCAAGGAACCTGGATACGCCCGTGATCAAGATGCGTCGCTTCTGGCTTTCCGCCATGTCCCAAACCTTACCCGTCCCGGCTCCGCCCTCGGTTCCCGGCCTGTCGTCCGGCGCCTCCCATTTCCGCGCGTCCAAATGGTTCTATGGCAACCACATTTCGACGAAGAATGTGGTTGCTATGGAGCCATATTTCGACGAAGAAACGGGTTAGGAGTCGATGGGGCCGACGATCACCGTCGAGCCGGCTCCGGCGCGGAGCCGGGCGGCCGCGTCACCCTTGTTGATGGCGAGCGAGAGTTGCTTGTAGGAGTCCTCGACCAGCACGAACTCCCCTGCCTTCACGTCCGCGAAGGTCTTTCCGATCGGAACGTGGAGCCGCTGACCCTCGAGCCGAACCTCGAGGTGACTCCCACCATCTAGACCGACCGAGCTCAACTGCCCGCTCGTGAAGTTGAACTGGAGATTGCCGAACCGATCGACCTGCAGGACCTCCGCATGAAGGTGATCGTCGTGGATCCACGCTTGGGGGACCTCGAAGTCGACAAGCTCGTCGCCCTTGATCTCGGGTCCCATGTCGCTCGGGTCCACTCCGTTCGCGATGTGGGCGGCGGCGGGAGCGAAAACGTCCCGGCCCTGGAAGGTCCGGGACACCGGGGTGAGGAGGAACCGCTCGTCGACGATCTCGAAGGCGCGCGAGATACCGCCGCTGGCGTTGCAGGCCGGTATCAGCAAGCCGTTATCGGGGCCGACGTACACCTCGCCCCACCCCGTTTCGATCGCGATGGCCCTCCGCTTGCTACCGACGCTCGGGTCGACCACGGCCAGGTGGATCGAGTCGGGGGTGTAACGGGTGGACTGTTCGAGGACGACGGCGCCGTGCCGGATGCTCTGGCGAAGGATGTTGTGGTGAAGGTCCACGATGCGCAGATGTGGCGCGATCCGCAGCATGACGCCATGACAGATGCCTACGAACTCATCCTCGAGGCCGTAGTCGGACAGGAAAGTGACGATGTCCCTCTTCTTCATCCCGCCGCATACTACGCGACGACTCGACCCCTCGCCCCTTCTCTCCTAGGCAGAACGGGTCGCCCTTCCCAGGAAACCACCGCACTCCGACGCAAACTTGGGACCCACCGCTCTTCGCAGCCGATCGCTACGTGAGATCCGGGTCGGCTCCCGAGACCCAGGCGATGGAACTTGGGAGCGACAGCAGCAGGAACGAAAGCAGGGCCGTGGCGATCGGCAGCGCCCCGTGGAAGAAAGGGATGTCCGAGAAACTGGTGACGGAGTCCCACCCGTAATCGTTGATCCAAAGGTTGTAAGCACCGAAACCCCCGCTCGCTGCCTGCCAGAGGTACGCGACCCGATGCACGAACCGATGGCGGTTGTAGATCCCCCAGATGACCAGAACGGTGACTGCATAGGCGCTTGCGAGTTGCAACACGGGAAGAACGAGGGGCGGGTGAACGTCCGGGACGAACCGGGTCCAGCGGATGTCGGGCCACAGCCGAACCAGCGGAAACATCAACCAGACCGCCGCCGCTAACGAGAGCGCCGTCGGGAAGGACGCCCTCCCTCGGACCACACCCGGCTCTGCCACAGTCCGCCGACTCATGTTTGCGATCTTAGGCGTACAGGATCGACCGGTGTCGTCACCACGCCTGGTCAGTGATCGTGGTCGGAGAGAGGAGCGTCCCGGCCCGGGGCTGAGTGTTAGTCGTCTTCGGGGCCGGTTTCGGTCTCGCTGCCCACTACCTTGAAGTCCTCGTCGAGTTGAACGTCGATCTGGGTGCCGTCGGGCATCGTGACCTCTACCTCGTAGTAGCTCTCTTCGTCGCCCACCTCGGTGTCGGTCACCTCGCCGCCTCCGGTGAAGTCCAGTGCCGCTTCCGAAGCCTCGGTGAGGGCCGCGCCGGTGATCGGACGTTCGGTGGCGTCGTCGTCGCGGCCCCCCTCGTCGTTGGACGCGATCGCGAGGGTGGCCCCTCCGCCAAGAACCAAGACCACCAGTCCGATGAGAAGTGTCCTACGTGTCTTCATCTCTCTCCTCCAGGGATAACCCGCTGCCCGGATCATCGCAAGAGGCACCTGAAGGGAGCCTGAATCCGGCGTTCTCATCCGGAGAAGTGGTCGGAAAACGAACGGTTCGCGGATGAGATGTGGCCGGACCAAAGAGAACGGCCCCCGGGGTCCGGGGGCCGTCTGGAGGCTACTTGCCCTGCTGACGTCGCTGCCAGCGGGTCTTCTTCAGCATCTTGCGATGCTTCTTCTTCCGCATCTTCTTGCGACGCTTCTTGATGAGAGACGGCATACAACTACCTCTTTCGGTTCTACTCGGATCCGAACAGGTGCCGGAGGTCGACCGACCCCTTGGAGCGTCCAGAAGTCTCGATCCTCACGGATCCCAGACGGAGGCCCGTTACGCCTTCCGTCACGGGCGAGATCATCCTCAGGATGTCCTCGTCGGCATCGTACTCCAGGACTCCTATGCCCACACACGTGCCCTTGCCGTCCTCCATACCCACGACGAGGTCGTCGAGCAGCGCAAGGTCGAATTCCGGGGGAAGTGTGGGCATGAACACGGTGGGCCGGACCCGCCAGCGGGACGTCCCCTCGCCGAAGTACCGGGCGAACTGCTGCTCGCGGAAGGTGATGCGGTCGTCGACGCTGCGGGGCATGACCTCGGGGGGCACCTCGCACTCGATCACCTCCGAAGGGGTGAACCGCTGGGCGATGCCCACCACGGGCTCGAGCTCGCCGCCCCTCTCGAAGGCCACGACGTAATCGGGGTGGATCAGATCCATCTTGAAGAATTTGAGGCCCTGGCCGTAGATCCCGGAAACGAGCGAGGTGGTGTCGATGATCACCATCTGAGCCCCCTCGCGCTTGGCTCGGAAGGTGAGCTTCGCGGTATTGGTAACGAGCGGCAGCTGGTGGCCCTTCGGCACGATCGAGCCGACGAACCCCATCACGTCGGCCTGGAACAGCCCATCGAGACTGACCTGGTCGGTCGAGGTGATGTGCTTGAGTCCGACCGTGGTCGGCGGGCCTACCGTGGATTGGACCGAGTCTCCGTCGACGATGGCGGTCGGGATCCCCGCCTGGACGGCCCGGCGGGCCAACTCCATCCCGAAAGACGTCTTGCCGGTATCGATGCCGCCCAAAAGGAAAACGACGCCCGGACGCTCGAGGAGTCTCGAGTAGGCCTCCTCCAATGGAACCGTCACCGTCTCGCCTCCTCGACCCGGGGGTCGCGCTCACATAGAAAGACCGCCCCCTCGGACGGTCTCGGAAGAGATCCCGATCCCTAGCCGGCGTCCATGAAGCGAGATTCGAGGTACCGCTGCAGGTCGGTCTCGCGGATGCGGTATCCGCGGCCCACCCTCACGGCCGGCAACTGTCCTGACTTCACGAGTCGGTAGACGGTCATGTTCGAAACCCGCAGACGCTTGGCGACCTCTGCCACCGTCGCGAAGCGCGACGCGGCCGGCCCTGCCTGAGCTGCGTTACCAGATATCTCTTCCATCGGGCCGCAGTATAGCAAGCGCGTTTCCGCAGGTCAGGAGGGTTTTTCGGGTATCTGGCCGCCGCCGATGATGTGCTCGAACAAAGTCCAGACCGGCTCGTACAAGCGCGGGGGGCGGTTGTCGTCCAGCGGCACGATCGTCACGTCCTTGCCCTCGGCCCAAGCGATAGCGAGGGCCGGATCGTTGATGTCCATGATCGCGACGGTCGGCACACCTCGCTCGATCGCGGCCCCCGCGAAGCCGTGATCGCCCAGAACGACGTCCGGCCACGGGTCTGAATCGAACAGCTTCTCCATCGCCGCCGAGGAATGCGTGTGCATCAGCTGACCCCAATCGGCGAGGCACCCGACACCTCCGACGTAGCGCACCTCTGCGTAGCCCTTGCGCACGCCCTCCAGCTTCTCGTCCTCGCGCAGTCGGAGGATCTTGCCTCCGGCCGCTCGGTAGGCGTCGACGATGCGGATGTACATCTCCAGCACGCCGGTGGGGTGCCCGGTGACCGCCAGCAACGTCGAGCCGCGCCGCGCCTCGTCACGTAAGCGCTCGGCTGCGGCGACGATCCCCTTCACGGTCAGTCCGGGATCGATCGTGTCGTAGCCGGCGGGGTCGCCGAGGTCGTTCGAGCATCCCGTCAGCGAGGCAAGGGCGTCGAGCGCGTCCTGAGGGCTGTGAAGGGTCAGCCCGCTGAGCCCGAAGCTCTTATCCGGGTCACCTTCGACGCACGCGTTCAGGTTGCTGAGGTTGTTGTGGCGCGAGTGGCTCTGGTGCGGGCCCGCTATCCCGGCGGCGACCAGAGCTTCTTCGATCCGGTCAAGAGAGAGGTCGGTCATAGGGGCCATATCCTAGTGGCGCTACGGCTCCCCCCTCACAGGAGGTATCGGCGTGGGTAATGACCTGTTCTCCCTGCAGGACAAGGTTGCGATCGTGACGGGCGCGTCACGCGGGATCGGACGCTCCATCGCTATCGCGTTCGCCCAAGCAGGCGCCGCGGTCACCCTCGCGGCCCGGAGCGTTGACGACCTCGAAACCCTGAAGAAGGAGATCGAGGCGGAAGGGGGCCGCGCTCTGGTGGCCCAGACCGACGTCCGGGATCGAGACTCGCTCCAGGCGATGGTCGACAACACGATCGCCGAGTTCGGGAAGCTGGACATCCTCGTCAACAACGCCGGCGGTTCGAACTTCATGGCGCCCATAGCGACCATGCGCCCGGAGGGCTGGGACAAGATCCGCACCCTGAATTACGACTCGGTCTTCCATGCGACCCAGATCGCCACCCAAGCCATGCTCGCCAACGGGTCGGGGTCGATCATCAACATCGCCTCGGTGGCCGGGATCCAGGGAGCCCCCACGTTATCGATGTACTCCGCAGCCAAGGGTGGCGTCCGGCTGTTCACCCAGGCCGTCGCCAAGGAGCTCGCTTCCTCGAACGTCCGGGTCAACTGCATCGCCCCGGGCTGGATAGACACCCCCCTCAACGAGTGGGCGACCTCGGACGAATCGACCAAGGCCGAACTGGTCAAGATGATCCCGATGGGTCGCATGGGCCAGCCGGAGGAGATCGTGGGTGCAGCGGTGTTCCTCGCCAGCGATGCCGCATCCTTCGTGACCGGCACCACGCTCGTCGTGGATGGGGGCCAGACCGCTTAGAGGAGCGCTGCTCCCAGGTGCAGGAAACCGTCCAAAGCGGGCGAATGCACAAGCATGCGAAAGATCCTCGTTGCCCTCAGCGCGTCTGCCGTTCTCTCGGCTTCACTCCTGACCTCGGCCCCCACGGGAGCCTCGGCGGATGTGCCGAGACCGAAACCCACGACTTCGCCCGGGTCGGGCGACGGCAATGGCCACGGTCAGGGAGACGAGCATCGCTCGCAGAAGCCGGACAAGGACGATTGTCCGACCGATGGCGACAACGGCAAGGGCAACGACTGGCGTTGTGACGGAGGCTCCAAAGCGGTAACGAAGGTGGGCTTCGGCAAGCGGGCGATCACGCCGGTGGGCCCCCCGCCGCAGGAATGGGCGCAGTTCTTCACCCCTCAGCCCGTCACCGGTGCATGGGGCGAGCCGTACCAAGACCTCGACGGTGACGGCTGCTACGACCCGGGACTCAAGATCAACGTTCCGCCGAGGCTCCAAGGGCCGCGCGAACCTCACGTCGATCAGCCGTGGAACTCCACCGGCGACGGTCAGCATGCCGGAGCCTTCTCGGTTAGAGGTGTGACGATCTACGGTGACCCCGGCTCCACCGGGAAATGGGACGGCGTGTGGGCCGGTGCCGGATTCGGTTCGGACTGCACCCTTGGAGCCAAAGACGACACCTGGGCCCGAGCGATCGTGATCGAGCGCGGTGACAGGGCCGTAGCGATGGTCTCGCTGGACGTGGTCGGATTCTTCAACGTCGAGGTGCGTCGGGCGCGCGAAGAGCTCAAGGCTCGCTACCCGGACATGCCGATCGACGAACTCGTCGTCGCCTCCACCCACACGCACGAAGGCGTGGACACCATGGGCTACTGGGGAGAGAACATCGGGATCGATGGGAAGTTCCCCGCCTACAACGCCTTCATCCGTTCCCAGATCCTCGATGCGATCCACGAAGCCTGGAAGAACCGCGAAGAGGCGCAGGCGAAGTTCGCCGTGACCGAGCACACCGTCGGCATCCGCGACTCGCGCGACCCCAACGTGATCGACCCGGACCTGCAGGCAGCCCAGTTCATCCGGCCGGACGGCTCGACGATCGGGACGCTGGTGGAGTGGTCGAACCACCCCGAGGCTCAGGGCGGCGACAACCAGCTCGTGTCTTCGGACTTCCCGCACGCGACGCGAGAGACCCTCGAACGGGACCTCGGAGGCACCTCGATCTACTTCTCCGGGTCCGTCGGTGGACTGATGACGCCGTTGCGGGCGGAGGTTCCTGGATACGGGACCGGGATCTCGTGGGAACGGACCTACGAGATCGGCCGCCTGGTGGCCGTGGCGGCCGAGCAGGCACTGGCGGCGGCTCCCGTGGTGGACCTCGACCACCTCGACTTCCAGCGCCGCGAGATCTTCATGGATGCCGACAACACCGCGCTGAAGGCCCTCAACGCGGCCGGCGTGTTCGACATCCCGACCTTCACGGGTGGCGAGTCCTGGGGCCGCCCGGATGAGCACGAACATCGAGAGGGCGCTCCGACCGGACCTGCCGGCACCCAGTTCCTCACCGAGATGGTGAAGGTGGAGGTCGGGCCTGCGGTGTTCCTGACGGTGCCCGGTGAGCTGTTCCCCGAGCTCGAGATCGGCGGCTACGGTCGGCCCGGCTGCCCCGCGGCAGACACCGGCAGACCGTACGAGCCGGTCATCGCGGACCAGTACCAGCAGACCTACCGCTTCGTGCTCGGTCTGGGCCAGGACGAACTCGGCTACATCGTCCCCGGCTACGACTTCTGGTTGAAGCGTCTGCCCCAGAACGACCCCGACGGGGGCGGACTGATCCCGTTGGGTGCGCTGCAAGCCGAGGACCCTTGCGGTGAAGGACATTACGAGGAGACCGTGTCGGCATCCAGCGTGATGGCGCCGTGGGTCACGTGCGTTGCGGCCGAGTTGGCCGGGCGCAACCCGTGGGCTTCGGAAGCGGCCTGCTCGTACGAGAACACGCACACGAACCCGCACGGGACCGCGGACTAGGCGAAGGTCAGTGGGTGCAGGAACCGGTACCGGTCGGTTCCGTGCGGGCCGAACCTTGCTCGACCTCGTCCTGCACCTCGGCCCCCGTGAGGGCGTAACCGATATCTCCGTCGGTGGTCGACGCTGCGAACACGACACCGGCCACCGAACCATCCGGTAACACGAAGGGTCCGCCGGAGTCACCCTGGCGAACCGGAGAGCGCAGCTCGTAGACCTCTCGGGTAACGGACGAGCGGCCGTAGATGTCGCGACCGCGGGCCGGGTAGCGAGCCTGCACGGCGGCCGCGTGGGTGACAAGACGCCCGTTCTCGTCTCCGGGATAGCCGAGGGTCGCTCCACCCTCGCCCCGCTCCAGCGCGGCGGCCTCCAGCGACAGGGCCGGACCTTGCAGACCCGGAGCGTAGATCACCGCCACGTCGGTGTCGGGGTCGAAGAGAGTGACCCGGCCGATCACCTCGTTGCCGCTCAGCTCCTGGATCCTCACGTCCCGGCCACCCGAAACCACGTGAGCGTTCGTAACGACGGAATCACCATCCACAATCCATCCACTGCCGAGCTGCACCCCTCCACACGCTTCGACCAGCAAGCGGACCGTCGAGTTTTCTGCCGCCCTGACCGCCTGACGCGCTTCACCTCGGGGTGGCAACTTGACCGGCTCCGAGGAGCGCGGGAGACCGACGAATACCTGCGGGAACCCGGACGTGTTCAGGTACTGCTGGAGCGCAACCAACAGGTTCGGCGGCTGGGGCAGGAGCTTGTTCGTTGCCTTGAGGAGCGTGGACTTCTGGAGGCCTTTCGCCAGCTCACGAGAAGGTCCCTGAACGAGCATGGAGCCGATCAGCCAGAACGAGAGGAACCACACCACCACGGCGAAACCCGAGCCGAGGGCCGAGTCGATCTCTTTCAGTCCGCCCTGACGCGCGTGCCCTCCGAGGCGATGGCCCGCGATGAAGCCCAGCGTCTGACCGATCGTGACGAACAGGAAGACGAAGAAGAGCGAGAGCAGCGCGGCTCCGATCCCCGCCTTCTCGATGAAGATCGCTGCGAACCT
>JBKHYB010000028.1:2455-9932 GCA_046565725.1 Actinomycetota bacterium | reverse complement strand
CGGCCACCCAGCTGTTCCCGCCGAGCCTGGAGCAGTGGCACCAGGACGACCTCGCACCGCTGGAGTTCGACGCCGATGCCGCCGGCGACCTGCTCACCGAGGCCGGCTGGGTCGCGATCGCTACGCCCGAAGACATCCGCACGAAACCAAAGAGCCTGGGTCGTCCCGTCGAAGGCATAGAGGTCGCGATCTTCGACAAGGACGGCAACCGCTGCGAGCCGGAGACGACCGGCGAGATCTACGTTCGAAGCAACGTGATGTTCGAGGGCTACACCTCGGGTGACCGCAAAGACGAACGTGATGGCTTCATGTCGATCGGCGACCTCGGCCGGCTCGACGAGGATGGCCATCTGTATGTCGAATCCCGCAGCGACGACATGGTGATCGTCGGAGGCGAGAACGTCTACCCGATCGAGATCGAAGAGGTCATCGAGTCGGTCGATGGTGTCTCCGAGGTCACCGTGCTCGGGATCGAAGACGACGAATACGGTCACGTGCTCGCCGCCTTCGTGGTCGGTTCCGTCTCCGAGGACGAGGTCCGGGCCGCCTGCAAGGACGAACTCGCCTCCTACAAGGTGCCCCGCAAGATCGAGATCCTCGACGAGCTCCCCCGCACCTCAACCGGCAAGGTCCTGAAACGAGAACTCATAACCCGAGTGACCTCCTAGCCCCCACCCAACGACCACCGTGCCTCAGCCCAGGAAACTGCTGCTGAGCGTCAGTTTCCTGGGTCGAGACACGACCCGAGCCCTTAGAGACCACAGAACTTCCGGAAACCGAAAGATCTACGGAAATAGAGCCGGGCGAGGCCGAGGAGATCTGGGGGCTCGGGATCAGGCGACCCCGGAGCGACCTCGGAGCGCGGTGCGCATCTCGTAACGAAGCTACCCATTGCGGTGAGTAGTGGACCAGACACGCATAGTTGCCTATATCTGGGCAACGCGGTTATGTTTGGCCGTTGGACGGGACGAACAGGGGAAATTTCTGGATGTCCGATTGAAGGACATGGGTGCCCCCTGTCGAAATCGGGTACACAACCAGCGGTTTGTAGTCAGGCAACTACGGGGAGTAGTTGTCATCCGGGAGAAGGAGTACACGGTATGAGGCGGATCGCAGCTTTCTCTGCGCTCGTAGCACTTGTGACGGCCCTGGCCTTGCCGGCAGGCGCAGCCACCAAGACCACCTCGAAGTTCGCTCTCACGGGTGAGGCCCGCGGGCTCGAGCTTGCGATCGGCGATCAGGGAGTGACCCTCGGTCTCGCTCTGTCCGAGGTTGATTCCACCCCCAAGGCGATCGGCGTCGGCGCCGGCCAGTGCGCGTTGCTCGGAGACTCCTCCGACCCCAGCGACCTGCCGTGTGCTCAGGAGAACACCGTCACGACCCAATACCCGGGCAACGGTGGCACCGGTGAGCTGATCTGCACGAGCAGCCTCCCGGCCCCTCTGAACGACATCCTCGACCTGAAGGTTGCCTGTGGTTCGTCCAAGACCACCTTCAAGAAGGGCGTCGCCACGACCACGAACAAGGGTCAGGTCGCTTCGCTCGACGCCAAGCTGCCCGTCGGTCTGCGCCTCGTGCCCCTCGACCTCTCGACCGAGCAGGTAGAGCAGGTCGTCGAGCAGCTGACCGAGGTTCTGTCCCCGGTCCTCGACAAGACCCCTCAGCTCGTGCAGGACACCCTGCAGGGTGCTCAGGACACCGCCTTCGAGACCGTTAACGGGTTGCTCGAGGTGATCCAGGGCATCGACGCCACCGACGCTCTGAAGATCGAGCTCGGCACCTCGACCTCCGAGGTCAAGCGCTCCGGCGAGACCCTCGAGTCGATCTCCGAGGCTGCCGGTGCCAAGATCGGTCTCATCGGTATCCCCAGCGTGCGCACCGACGGCAGCCTGATCGAAGCCGGTGACCCGCTCACCAACGGTCTGGTCATCATCGAGGTCGGCACCGCCCGTGCCTCGGCCAGGGTCGACCGCACCAACGCTGCATCGCAGTCCGCTGCTTCTCCTGCCCTCGTGACCGTCAAGGTCCGTGACATCACCAGCCCGACGCCGAAGTACGTCGAGGTTTCGGTGGCTCCCGGCGAGACCGTGACCGTTCTCGAAGGCACCCCGGCCGAGTCCACGATCGTGGCAGCCGACTCCACCACCGAGCAGTCCGAGGGTGAGGCCCGTGCGGTCGCCAAGGCCGTCGAGCTCCACCTCCTCAAGGGCGTCAACGGCGGTGTTCGCCTGGCGATCGCCGGCGCCAACGCCGCTGCCAAGGCAGAGGTCGTCAAGGACGTCGTCGTGAACAACCCGAAGGAGCGTGCTCCGAAGGTTCTGCCTCTCACCGGCGCCCGCGACATGACGCTCGTGGCTCTGGTCCTGATGGTCGGCGCTGCCGGCTCGCTGGCCCTGCGCCGCCGCTTCAACAGCTAAAAGCAAAACTTAAAGAACGTCTCGTAGCGTTCGATGATGTAAGGAACTGGAAGGGAGGGGACGAGACCGATGCGCTTGCGTAAACCCAGCGCCAAGGCGCTGCGCAGGATCCTGACGGGTCTGGCGATCTGCCTGGCACTCGGAGGCATCGGTCTCGTCGCCTACCCGTTCGCCACGGACCTGTGGGCGGCCCGGATCCAGGGCCGGTTGGTCAACGAGTTCTCGTCCCCCCAGGCCGCGCAGCAGTTCCGCACCGGGAACATCGCCACCGGCGACCCGGTCACTCGCATCCAGATCCCCAAGCTTGATGTCGACACGATGGTCGTCGAGGGCACCTCTCTCTCTGCTCTGAGGGCGGGGGCGGGCCACTACCCGGAGACCCCCCTCCCAGGTGAGGACGGCAACGTTGCGATCGCCGGACATCGCACCACCTACGGTCGCCCCTTCAACCGTCTCGATGAGATGTCGAAGGGCGACAAGATCATCCTCACGACGCCCATCGGGCGCCACGTCTACGAGGTGATGTCCGCTCCCTTCGTGACGCTGCCTACCGATGTCGACATGGTCGTCAACGACTACCCGCCGAAGGGCGCCTACCTGACCCTGACGACTTGCCACCCTGAAGGAAGTGCGGCTTACCGACTCGTGGTGCGCGCCAAGCTGATCGAGTCGACAGACGCAGTCGCCGAGGTGAACCCATGATCAAGAAGCTCTTCGTTGCAGCGGTTGCGGCGACCGCTCTTGCATCCTTCGCAGCTCCGGCCCTCGCGCAGACGGGTGGGAACACCTCTCTGTCGGGCGTCTCCAACGGGGCCGTCATCGCGGGCACGGTGACACTCCGAGGCGTCGCCACAGCGAACGCCGGTTCCAACGTCCGCCATCTCGAGATCTCGATCGACGGCACGCGGGTCGCGTCGCAGGACTACGACGGCGTGAAGGAATCCGCCGCGATCGACTACACCTGGAACACTCGCAATGGCAAGAACGCCGAGTACGCGGTCAAGGTCTATGCGACATTCTCGGGGGGCGGTTCCTCGACGTCCACCGCTAACGTGAAGGTCGCCAACGACCCCGCTACACCGACCGGGGTTTCGGCCAAGTTCGACGGCAACAACATCATCGTTTCGTGGAACCCCAACCCCGAACCCGACATCATCGGCTACAGGGTGGAGCGTGACGGCAACCCGATCGGGACGGCGTACAACACATCGCTCGCCGACAACCCGGGGGCCGGCACCTACAGCTACCGCGTCATCGCTATCCGCTACAGCCCCGTGGGCGACAAGACCTCCGCACCGAGCGCCTCGGTATCTGCGACCGTTCCGGCATCGTCGGGTGGCTCGGGCTCGTCGTCGGGCGGCGGCTACTACCAGGGCGACTCCGACTCGGGCGGTTACTACTCCGGCGGCGGAAGCAACTCCGGTGGCTACTACGCCGGCAACGGCAAGAACTCCGGCAGCGGGGTCGCCGGGTACAACGGCGGCAAGAAGAACGGTGGCTCTGCCAAGAAGAACCGCAAGGGCGGTGGCGGAGGTAACCCGTGGGGCGGATTCAGTTACACCGGGTCACGCATGATCGGAAGCCTCGGCATCCCCAACCTGACGTTGCCGGGTTCTCGGGGTGCACTCTCGCCTTCCGCGCAGGACGGGCTCGACTGGGGCGACTATGACCCCACGTTGCCCTACGACCTCAGCGGCCAGCAGGGCGGAGCCTTCCCCGAAGAGTTCCTCGGGGGCCGCGGTCTCGCCGCCATGAATGAGTACACGATCATCCCGCCGGACAGCCTTCGGTGGGTTGCAGCCGGGATCTGGTTCATCGTGGCTGCCGCGCTGCTGAAGTTTGTCGAGCGGCGTTTGGCTACCGCGGAAGCTGCTGCCTCCGTGGCCGTCGAGGTCCCCGCCGATGGGGCATCCGACTCCGAGGCTCAAGCGGTTGCCGAACCCACCGATGCCACCGCTCCTACCAAGCGTTCACTGAAAGAGCTGCTCGACGACGAACCCCTCCCGGCCGCTTCTCTAACCGAGGAGGCCACTGCCGAAACGAGCACGGATGAGGCACCGGAGGCCGGCACCGAGGCGGAGAAGACCGAACGTCACCTCGAAGTCGTGAAGGATGACGCAGCCGCGTAGCTTCGAACGATCCGACATCACGACCCCGGCATCGCGCCGGGGTCGTACTCTTTAGAGACCATGCCTAGTTTCGGGTACGACGGATTCAACATCGCATTCGAAGAGTTCGGTTCGCGCAAGGCCGCGAACCGACCGATCGTCCTCATCCATGGGTTGCTTTTCCCCGGGAAGCATCACCGCGGGCTAGCCGAAGCTCTCGTAGAGCGCGGGAACCGCGTGATCCTCATCGATCTGCTCGGACACGGAGAGAGCGACAAGCCGAAACACTCCCGCCATTACACGATGGA
Organism: Actinomycetota bacterium; assembly: GCA_046565725.1. Taxonomy (GTDB): domain Bacteria; phylum Actinomycetota; class CADDZG01; order CADDZG01; family WHSQ01; genus CALMBW01. The sequence goes on along the minus strand of JBKHYB010000028.1, from coordinate 5,099 downwards.
ACTCTTCGGGAAACAAGTGGTGGGGCTGCTCGACCATCTCGACATCCCACAAGCTGTGATCGGAGGCACCTCGCTCGGTGCGAACGTTTCACTGGAAACCGTGGTGGCGGCTTCTGATCGCGTGAAAGGCCTATTCATCGAGATGCCGGTGCTGGAGCGAGCGGCTCCGGCTGCGGCCATGATCTTCCTGCCGCTGACGATCGGTTACGCCCAGTTACAGACGCCGATCCAATGGTTCGCCGATGGGATGAAGCGGCTCCCGAAGACGGGATCTCTCTATCCCGACGTCATGGTCGAACTCTTATCCCGCGATCCCGTGACTTCGGCAGCGGTGCTGCACGGCTTGTTGACCGGACGCATCGCCCCTCACCCCAACGATCGAGAGAAGATCGAGCAACCGACCTTGATCATGGGACACCATCGTGACTTGCTGCATCCCTTCTCGGATGCCGAAGCTTTGTCGCGCGAACTCCGTAACTCGCGACTGATCCAGTCCAACTCTTTCTTCGAACTGCGTTTCCCGCCGAACCGGCTCTCCGATCAGATAGCAGACTTCCTCGACGAGGTGTGGTCGAACTGAGGCCGAAGGTAGACCCCTGCATCGTCGTCATCTTCGGAGCCTCCGGAGACCTGGCGAAACGCAAGCTCCTTCCCGCTCTCTACAACCTGCACATAGAAGGAACCATCCCGACCGAGACCACGATCGTAGGAACGTCCAGAACCGAGTTCGATGACCAGGATTTCCGCACGCAGATGCACGACGCCGTCGTGGAGCATTCTCGCCTTGAGATGGATGAGGACGAGTGGCCTCGCTTCGCATCCGATATCCACTATGTGACCGGCGACATCACCGATGACGATTCGATGCGAAGGCTCAAGGAGCTCCTCGACCAGATGGACGACGAGCACGGCACCCAGGGCAACCGGATCTGGTACATGGCCCTGCTTCCCGAGTTCTTCGGGGCAACGGCCGAGGCCGTCTCGAAAGCAGGGATGCTGAACACCTCGGGATGGCACCGCTTGATCGTCGAGAAGCCCTACGGGTTCGACCTGGAAACCGCGAAGGACCTCTCTGGTCAGCTGACCCGCTTCTTCTCGGAAGATCAGATCTTCCGGATCGACCATTACCTCGGCAAGGAGACCGTGCAGAACCTCCTGGTGTTCAGGTTCGCGAATGCGATATGGGAACCGATCTGGAACCGCAGGCACATCGACAACGTTCAGATCACTGTTGCCGAGGACATCGGGATCGAGGGCCGCGGGTCCTTCTACGAACGGGTGGGCGCCCTTCGTGACGTCGGGCAGAACCACCTCCTGCAGTTGATGGCACTGATCGCGATGGAACCGCCGGTGTCATTCGACCCGGACGCGATCCGCGACGAGAAGGTCAAACTGCTCAAGGCCGTAAGGCGATGGACGCCCGAAGAATGTAGGGACACGGTATGGCGGGGGCAGTACCGCGGCTACCGCGAGGAGAAGGATGTGGATCCGTCCTCGTCGGTCGAGACCTTCGTGTCCATGCGCTTCCTGATCGATAACTGGCGTTGGGCCGACGTCCCCTTCCACCTTAAGACGGGCAAGAAGCTTCCCTCCAAGGAAACCGAAGTAGTCATCACCTTCAAAGAGGTTCCTCACCTCTTGTTCCAGAAGACCGCGGTCGAGGAGCTGAAGACGAACGCACTCCACCTCCGGATCCAACCCGACGAGGGGATCACCTTGACCTTCGGGGCGAAGGAGCCCGGCCCCGACCTCTCGTTGCGGTCCGTGGAGATGGACTTCGACTACGAGAACGAGTTCGGTTCGGGAACCCCCGAAGCCTACGAACGGCTCCTGCTCGACGCGATGCTCGGTGACCAGACACTCTTCATCCGTGACGACGAGATCCTCGAGGCATGGGAGATAGTCGATCCGATCATCAAGCACTGGCAGGGAGGAGGCCGCCCGGCCCTCTACCCCCCCAACACCTGGCCCGATTCCTCGTAAGTATCTGGTCGAATATCGACCTTTTCATGCCGCGGAAATAGCTTCGGAAGGAGTGGGATGGCGTTCAAGGTTGAGGTGTTCGAACAGGACCATGCCGAACAGGTCGCCCGGAGAGTGGTCGAGGCCCTGCCCGGGGGTGGGTCGCTGGTATTAACGGGCGGCACGACCGCCGAGAAGATCTATCCCCGGCTCGCAGGCAAGAAGGACTGGTCGCAGGTGACCTTCGCCTTCTCGGACGAGCGTTGCGTCCCGCCCGATGCCCCCGAGAGCAATTACGGGATGGTCAAGCGCCTCTTCCTAGACGCCATCGACCCCGGCCCCGTCCACCGGATGAAGGGCGAACTCACCCCGGAGCGAGCCGCCGCCGAGTACGACTCCGAGATCCGCCACCTCGTGCACCAGGGGTTCGATCTGATGCTCCTGGGGATGGGGGCGGACGCTCACATCGGGGCGCTGTCGCCCGGCTCCCCCGCCCTCGCATCCGATGCTCTGTGCGCGCCCGTGGATAGGCCCGATGGGTTGAAAGGACTCACGCTCACACCCCCTGCCATCCTCTCGGCCCGCAAGATCTTGCTGATCGTCACCGGAGAGGCGAAAGCCGAGACGGTGAAACGAGCGATCGAAGGCAACGAACCGGTCGAACGCTGCCCGGTCCGGCTCC
>JBKHYB010000028.1:0-2445 GCA_046565725.1 Actinomycetota bacterium | reverse complement strand
TGGCCGAGCACCCCGACGTGACCTTCCTCCTCGATCCCCCCGCCACCCCCTAACCCGATTCCTCGTCGGTATCTGGTCGATATTCGACCAGTTCATTCCTCGGAAAACTGATGCACGTTTTCATGAGAGCCGTTGTGACGCAGATCACAACGGCGACGACGTCTCTGTGTTCGGCTCCGGTCCATGAGCCTCGTAGAGAAACCCACGCAAGCAGTAGCCATCTCCATGTTCTTCGATCTGCTCAGGAAGCAGGCCGGCGTCGCAACGGTCCATCAGGCCTACCATCTGGGGGTATCGAGGAGCCGCCTGAGGACCCTCCTGCGCACCGGCGTCCTGAACCAGATCGCCTACGGGATCGTCGAGGCGGCCGGCTCACCCGACACCTACGAGAAGAAGATGTGGCTCGGCCTGATGTACGGAGCGACGAGGACCCTCGAAAACGAACGCATATCTGCCATCTGCGGCCCGACTGCGGCATGGATGTTCGATCTGATCGACGAACGACCCGCAGAGATCCACATCATCAGCACGAGAAGGGTCGACCCACCTCGGGAGGGCTTCATCTTCCATCGGACATCGCGGCTGCCGGAGGCGGAGATCGTCGACCACAAGGGTTTTCCGGTCACCGATCCGGTCCGGACCTATCTAGACATGGCAGCACTCCATCCTTATAGGGCTGTGTCACTGCTGCGGCGAGGGATGCGGAAGAAGGTCCTGCAACACGAAGCGGTTCTCGACCGGATCGAGGTCGAGGCCCGCCAGGGCCGATCCGGCATCGCGGTTGCACGTGATGCGGCGATGCGGACCCATCCCGATGCCGCCCGGGCCAAGAGCTGGCTCGAAGACCACTTCTTCGACCTCTTGGTCTCTTTCGGATACCCGCCTCCGGAGAGGAACGTGAAGGTTCCGAGCAGCTACGGACACGACTGGGAGATCGACCTCTTTGACCGCGGGCGCAGGAAAGGGATCGAGATCTCGCATAGCGACATCCACTCCGACCCGTGGGTCCAGCGCAAGGATCGAAGGAAAGAGAACGACCTACGGATCCAGGGGATCGAGATCGCCACGGTCACCGAGGAAACAACCGATGAGGAGTTCTACGCGATCGCCGTCTCCCTCTTCGGCCCTCCGCCCGGCATTTCCGGGGAATGAACTGGTCGTATATCGACCAGATACCGACGAGGAAGTGGGTTTTACGGGGGGGAAATGGGGGTGAAACGTGGTGGAAACATCTGCGGGCTGAGATAGGTCCTGACCAGAAAGACCTTCGGGAAGGGAACGGCCTATGGATACCGGCGATACCACTTTCATCTTGATCTCCTCGGCCCTCGTCATGTTCATGACGCCGGGCCTCGCACTGTTCTACGGAGGCATGGTCCGAGCCAAGAACGTCCTCGCCACGCTGATGCAGAGCATGTTCGCGCTGGGACTGGTCTCGATCCTCTGGGTGCTGATCGGCTACACCCTCGCCTTCGGCCCCGACAAGGGCGGGCTGATCGGCGGCCTCGATTTCCTCGGATTCAGCGGCGTGGGGGCCGAACCGAACCCCGATCTGGCCGGGACGATCCCACACACGGCCTTCGCGATCTTCCAGATGATGTTCGCCGTCATCACTCCGGCCCTCATCACCGGGGCCACGGCGGATCGGCTCAAGTTCAGCGCCTACGCCGTCTTCATCGGGGTCTGGTCGATCCTGGTGTACTCGCCGGTGGCGCACTGGGTGTGGGCACCCGGAGGCTGGATCCGTGAGCTCGGGGTCCTCGACTTCGCCGGGGGCACGGTCGTTCACATCAACGCCGGCATCGCAGCCCTCGTCGCGGCACTCGTCGTCGGCAAGCGCAAGGGCTTCGGCAAGGAAGCGTTCGTGCCGCACAACCTCCCTCTGACGATCCTCGGGACCGGCATCCTCTGGTTCGGATGGTTCGGCTTCAACGCGGGTAGCGCCTTGAGTGCCAACGGCCTCGCGGCCTCTGCGTTCCTCGCTACCAACCTCGGAGCCGCCGCGGGAGCCTGCGGATGGGCCCTCGTCGACGCGGTCAAGGAGCGCAAGTCCACGACGCTGGGTGTTGCGTCGGGCGCGGTCGCCGGCCTCGTTGCGATCACACCGGCAGCCGGGTTCGTCGGACCACTGGCGGCCATCGCAATCGGCCTGATCGGCGGGATCGTCTGCGCCTACGCCGTCAGTCTGAAGTTCCGGTTGGGCTACGACGACTCGCTCGACGTCGTGGGGGTGCACCTCGTGGGTGGCATCGTGGGAGCCCTGCTCACCGGGGTATTCGCCGATCTCGCAGTGAACGAAGCCGGAGCCGATGGACTCCTCGCGGGCGGCGGGCTCACCCTCCTCGGTAAGCAGTTCGTAGGGGTCGGGGTAACCCTGGTCTTCTCCTTCGTCGTGAGTTTCGCCATCCTCAAGGTCGTGGATGCCGTCTTCGGATTGAGAGTCAG
>JBKHYB010000027.1:0-9946 GCA_046565725.1 Actinomycetota bacterium | reverse complement strand
CTGTCGCTCCAGAACCACTCGATGGCCTCGACCGAGAGCGACATCAAGTGGATCGAAGAGTTGATCACCGAAGAGCGCAGGGCCGCCGCTTCCGGCGACCTCCGCAAGGCCTGAGAGAAGGGGGAGACACCTCATGTCGAAGAAGGTACGGGTAGGGATAGTCGGGGTCGGTAACTGCGCCTCGTCGTTGGTCCAGGGCATCGAGTACTACGCCAAGGCCCAGGAGGACGAGATCGTTCCGGGTCTCATGCACGTGAACCTCGGCGGCTACCACGTCAGCGACGTCGAGTTCACCTGCGCGTTCGATGTGGACGCGAACAAGGTCGGACTCGATCTGGCGGATGCGATCTGGGCCGAGCCGAACAACACGATCAAGTTCTCGGACGTCCCCAAGCTCGGTGTGGAGGTCCTGCGCGGTCACACCTACGACGGCCTCGGCAAGTTCTACCGGGACGTTGTGACCGAGTCCGAGCTGCCCCCGGTCGACGTCGCGAGGATCCTCAAAGAGACCGAGACCGACGTTCTCATCAACTACCTCCCGGTGGGGTCGGAGCAAGCGGCTCGCTTCTACGCGGAGCAGGCGCTCGAGGCGGGCGTCGCCTACATCAACTGCATGCCGGTGTTCATCGCCACCAACGAGGATTGGGCCGCACGCTTCACCCGCCACGGCATCCCCATCATCGGTGACGACATCAAGAGCCAGGTCGGTGCCACGATCAGCCACCGGGTACTCAGCAAGCTCTTCGAGGACCGCGGTGTCGTGATCGACCACACCTACCAGTTGAACTTCGGCGGCAACATGGACTTCCGCAACATGCTTGAGCGCGAGCGTCTGCAGTCCAAGAAGATCTCCAAGACGCAGTCGGTCACCTCGCAGATCACGGGCGGCATCGACGCCGAAGACATCCACATCGGCCCGAGCGACCACGTCCCCTGGCTGAAGGACCGCAAGTGGGCCTACATCCGGATCGAGGGCCGCGAGTTCGGTGACATCCCCATCTCGATGGAACTGAAGCTGGAAGTGTGGGACTCACCCAACTCCGCCGGCGTCGTGATCGATGCGGTGCGTTGCGCCAAGGTGGCCCTGGACCGTGGCATCGGTGGACCGCTGCTCGGCCCCAGCGCCTACTTCATGAAGTCTCCTCCGGTGCAGTACACCGACGGCGAGGCCCACGATCTGGTCGAAGAATTCATCGCCGGCGACACGATCGACGTTCGCAGCAACGGACACGCTCACACGAACGGCCACAACGGCCACGTGCCTGCGTCGAAGGACTCGCTGCTCGGCTAAGTCGCCACCCTCACTGGAAAACGGACGCCGCCCTCCGGGGCGGCGTTTCCATATCCGGAAGGCGTGGGAGGGTTGCCGTGATGGAAGGACTCCTTGCCGACCGCGACACGCGCTACCTGCTGTCCTCGCAGTGGACCGCACAGGTCGCGGACGGCCTGGTTCAGGCCAGCTTCGCCAACGTGTTGATCCTCGAACCCGAGGGCACCGTCGGCCGGATACTGGCGATCAGCGCATTGACGCTGCTGCCCTACTCGCTGATCGCACCGTTCCTCGGGGTATTCGTGGACAGGTGGCGTCGTCGCAACGTTCTGATCGGGACCAACGCGGCCCGCTGCGTGTTGCTCGCGGTCCTGGCGTTCGTAGCCCACGCGACGACGGCCGAGGTGCCCCTCTACGTCGCCCTCTTGATGCTGCTCGGCCTCGGACGCCTGTTCCTGACCACCAAGGGCGCGGTGCTTCCCTTCGTTCTGCACGAGCACAATCTGCTTCGGGGGAACTCCCTCTCGGGAGGTGGCGGCATGATCGCCGCGTTGCTCGGTGGGGTCCTGGGCATCGGCGCGATAGCGCTGCTCGACACGGCGAACTCGTTCTTCGTGGCAGCCGCCCTCTACGCGGTCTCTGCATATGTCGCCGCACGCATCTCTCACCCGATGGGACATGCGGCAACGGCCAAGGGCACGCTGGCCCAAGAAACCATCTGGGTCCTGCGCGACCTCCGAGAAGGGATCGTCGAGATCAACCGGCGCGCAGGCGCCCGGCTCCCGTTGCTGGGGGTCTTCATCGTTCGGGTCGCCGCGATGATCGCTGCGATCACCGCGATCATCGTGATCAAGGACAGCTTCCCCGACGCAGGCGACCGGTTCGGGCGGCTGTCGGCGAGCGCCCTGGCCCTCGGGGCGGCCGGGGTGGGAGCATTCCTGGGCGCCCTGAGCGCTCCCTATCTCAACCGCAGGTTCGACGAGCCGCGCTTGATGCTCGGGGGCTTCGTCCTCGCCGGTGTGGGCATCAGCGCGCTGGGAGGCATCTCGGAGATCTGGGCGGTGCTGGCCCTGGTGTTCCTCGGTGGACTCGGAGGGTTCATCGCGAAGGTGGCGGTCGACGCCCAGGTCCAGCGCGCCTTGCCGGACGGGTTCCGGGGCCGAGGTTTCGCCGTCTACGACATCCTCTACAACCTCGCCACGGTGGTCGCGGCCACGAGTCTGCTCGCTGGACAGGGATTAGGCCTCAGGACTTTCCTCGTTCTGGCCGGGATGGTGTGCCTGGCGCTGGCCGGTCTCCTAGCGGCGGCGCTCAAGAGGGCCGGGCTGCTCACGGCTCGCTCCGAAGAGGTCTACCCGAGCTTGTAGGTCACGACCCCTTTCGCCACACCCTCCCCCGAGGCATCGGTCACCTCGACGTCCACGTAGACGAGACTCCGGCCCCGCTTCAGGACCCGAGCGGTGGCCGTGAGATCGGTCTCCGAGGCCGCGCTCAGGTAGGTGACGGTCATGCCCACGGTCGACCCTCGCAGGTTCTCGGGTGCCTCGGCCCCCGCCCACGATGCCGCCATCCCCGCGGTGTCGATCAGGGTCGCCACGGCTCCTCCGTGAACCACGCTTCCCACCGTCACCACCTCGGCGCGGAAGGGCAGGTGCAGCACCGCCTCGCCGTCCCCGAGTCCCCCGAGGGTTATCCCGAGGTGCTGCACGAAAGGAGAGGTCGGAAGGAACCCAGCGATCACCTCGGTGCCTGACGACATATCCACAACCTCCTCCGCTCGCCGGTGTAAAACATACCTACGGTATGTTTCTAACGAACAGGCAGCCTGTATGTCAACAAGAACCCAGCTAGAGCGCACCCAAGCGACCCGCTCGGCCCTGATAGACGCGGCCCGCAGGCTCTTCGCGGCGAAGGGCTTCGACGGTACCGGAACCAAGGAGATCGTCGAGGAAGCCGGGTTGACCAGAGGCGCTCTCTACCATCACTTCCCGGACAAGAAGGCTCTGTTCGAGGCCGTCTACGAAGCCGTGGAGGCCGAACTGGTGGCCGAAGTGGCGGCAGCCGCCGACCGTCACCGGGAACCGCTGGAGCGTCTCAAGGCGGGGACCGAGGCCTTCTTGGATGCCTGCACCGAAGCGGACGTCCAGCGCATCACCCTGATCGACGCGCCTGCGGTGCTCGGCTGGGAACGCTGGCGGGAGCTCGACGCTCGCTACGGGCTCGGCCTGGTGAGGACCGCCCTAACCCACGCGATGGACGCGGGCGCGATCGTCCGCCAACCGGTGGACGCCCTGGCCCACGTCCTGCTCAGCGCTCTCACCGAGGCCGCTCTGATGGTGGCTCGGTCCGACGACCGCTACTCGACCCGCCTCGAGGTCGGAGCCGTGGTCGAGCACCTACTTGCAGGTCTGGTCACAAGCTAGGAAGCTGACAGCATGGAGAATCTGCGCGGGAGGCTGCTGATCTCGAACGGGTCCCTGTACGACCCGAACTTCCGGCACACGGTCGTGCTGATCGTGGAACACAACGAAGACGGAGCACTAGGGTTGGTGTTGAACCGTCCACTCACGATGCGGGTGGCGGAAGCGGTTCCCGAACTCGCCCCTCTGGTGGATCCGGACGAGCACCTCTTCGTCGGAGGGCCGGTCCAACCGGAGGCGGCGGTGATCCTCGCGGAAGCAACCGACCCTGCTTCCTTGGACCAACCGGTGCTCGAACGGATCGGACTCGTCGGTGAACTCGACTCCCTCTCCACCATCTTCGTTCGAGCGCGCGTGTTCGGGGGTTATGCGGGATGGGGTCCCGGTCAATTGGAGAGCGAGGTCGAGCGCGACGACTGGATACTCGAGAACGCTTCCCCCAACGACGTTTTCACCGACGACCCCCAGCATCTATGGAAGCAAGTTCTGGAACGTAAGGGCGGACCCTTCGCGATGCTGGCGACGATGCCGTTCGACCCGTCGCTCAACTGAAACCCTTTCAGGGTTTGCGCGCGACCAGCATGAACTCGGGATGGTCGAGATCGGGCGAACGCCGCGCGAAGTTGCCCGGTTCGACGCTCCAGACGTGTTCCGGGATCAATCCACAGCCGATCGCGAGCAGCCGTAGCTCCCGAGGGGTGTAAACACCGGTCCAGAGGTCGACCGCGTGTTCGGCCCCCGACTCGTCCCTGATAACAGACAGCTCGTGGACGGTGCCCTTGTCGACGTCGAACGCCGCCTCGGGCCGCCGGTGTGAGGCCTCATACAACGCGCTGAATGCGGTGAGAACGACGACGCCTTTCGACTTCGCCGCCTCGGCGATGCGCTTGAGTACCAGAGCGTCGTCCTTGCCCATCAATCCGAAGCCGCCCTGACAGATCGAGACCACTGCGTCGAACTCATCGTCGAAAGGCATCTGACGAGCATCGACATCGAAGAACGCGGCGCTCACGCCCGCCGTTCGGGCAGCCTGAGCCGCTACCTCTAGGAAACGCCGCGACACATCGACTCCCGTGACGGCCAGGCCGGCTTTGGCGAACTCGACCGCGTGGCGGCCGGGACCGCAGCCCACGTCTAATAGTCGAGCCCCTGGTGGGAGATCGAGGACCTCCAGTAGGAACGACACCTCTTGCGCGGTCCCCTTCGTGAAGCTGTACCTGAGGTAGGCCTCACCTAGCGTGTCGCCGACCTCACGGAAGAACGGCTCGCCAGGGTGCTCCTTCATCGCAGCCCCTTCGTGACCGCCCACTCGTCGAGCCGCCGGAATGCCTCTTCTTTCGAGATCTCTCCCTCGTCCATCCTGATCTCGAGAAGGTGGTTCCAGGCTTCACCGACCAGGGGCCCGGGCTCCAGTTCGAGGTACTTCATGATCTCGTTGCCGTCCAACGCCGGTCGCAGTCTCTCGAGTTCCTCGCGCTGCCAGAGCTCGTCGATCCACGCTTCAAGCTCGTCCATGCGAGCAGCCAACCTCTTCGCCTTCGCCGGGTTGCGGGTGGTGCAGTCTGCCCTCACCAACTGGTTCAGGTGCTCGAGATACGGCGTTGCGTCGCGCACGTAGCGGCGCACGGCCGAGTCCGTCTAACCATCTTTATAGGTGTGGAAGCGATGGTGGAGATAGATCAACTGGTAGACCTCGTCCACGATCTCGTTGGGGAACCTCAACTCGCGCAGTCTCTTCCGGGCCATCTTGGCCCCCACCACCTGGTGATTGTGGAAGGTGACGCCGTCTTCGGTGATCTGCCGGGTGCGTGGCTTGCCGATGTCGTGCAACAACGCAGCGAGCCTGACCGGCAGCACCGGTGGTGTCTGCTCGACGACCTTGAGGGTGTGGTGGAAGACGTCCTTGTGCTTCTTGACCGGATCCTGCTCCAGTTTCAGAGCACCAAGTTCCGGGAGGAACAGATCGGTCAGACCGCTCTCGTCGGCCTTCTCGAGAGCCAGGCCGGGTTTCTTGCCGATCAGCAATTTCGATAGTTCGTCTCGGATCCGCTCGGCCGAGATCGTCGCGATCTCCTCTTTGAGTTCCACGATCGCCGCAAAGGTCGTCGGGTCTACCGAGAATCCCAACTGACTCATGAAGCGGAACGCCCGCAGCATCCGTAGGGGATCGTCGCTGAAAGAATCCACCGGGTCTTGAGGTGTGCGGAGAACCTTCCGGCGTAGGTCTGCCAGTCCCCCATGAGGATCGACGGCCTGCTTGTCCGGCAGGCGGACCGCCATGGCATTGACCGTGAAGTCCCGCCTCAAGAGATCGGTTTCGATATCGGCGGCGAACCTGACTTCCGGATGACGGGACGCCGGCTGGTAGCGCTCGGTGCGGAAGGTCGTTATCTCGACGGTGATCCCATCGACCTCGGCCCCCACGGTCCCGAAACGCACCCCCTGCTTCCAGACATGGTGGGCGACATCCTTAAGCACCGCCATCGTCTCGTCGGGCTCCGCATCGGTGGCGAAGTCGTAGTCGAGGCTTTCCAGCCCCAAGAAGGCATCGCGAACGGGGCCGCCCACCAGGTAGAACTGATGGCCGGCCTCGACGAACCTCTGGGCCAGTCGCATGACGGGGGAGCCGTCGGAAAGGATCTCGGCAAGTGACATCTCGCCGACACCATAGCCACTTTGACTGCTCGGTTGTGGCGGGATGGTCACCCGATCGGCTGAAGGCCTTCCGCCTGCAGAGCCATCTTGAAGTCGTGTGCGTTAGACGCGGCACTCGTCGCATCTCCTAGGGACACGAGACCCGCCTTGTAAAGAGCCAACAGGCTCTGATCGAAGGTCTGCATCCCATAGAAAGAAGACTCGGCCACGACATCGCGGATCATGTGGGTCTGCTCGGCATTGAGGATCAGATCGTGGATGCGCCCGTTCATCACCATCACCTCGACCGCCGGGATGCGTCCCGCTCCGTCCTTCCGTGGCAACAGCCGCTGACTGACGATGCCCTTCAGAGATGCAGCCAGCGAGACCCGGATCTGCTTCTGCTGGTGGGGCTCATAGAAATCGATGATGCGGTTGACCGTTTCGGAAACGTCGGTCGTGTGCAGCGTCGAAACGACAAGGTGGCCGGTCTCGGCCGCTTGGAGGGCCGCCGTAACCGTTTCTTTGTCTCGGATCTCTCCCACGAAGATCACATCCGGGTCCTGTCGCATCGCAGCGCGCAGAGCCACGGCGAAGTCCTTCGTGTCGAGGCCTATCTCCCGCTGATTCACGATCGCGACCTTGTCTGCATGCAGGATCTCGATCGGATCCTCGATCGTGAGGATGTGGCAGGCACGGGTCTGATTGATGTGGTTGATGATCGCACCGGTCGTGGTGGTCTTCCCGGACGATGTTGGTCCCGTCACCAAGATCATGCCGCGATGCTCGTTCGAGAGCTTCTCGACGACGGGAGGAAGACTCAGCGAAGCGATGGTGGGGCTGCCCGCGAGAACCAACCGGCAAGCCACTCCGATCGCGCCCCTCTGACGGAACACGTTGATCCGGAACCGGCCCAGGCCCGCGCTCGAGTATGCGAAGTCGACTTCACCTGTCTTCTTGAACGCCGCTACGGTGTCCTCGTCCATGAGGTCCATCGCCGCCCGCTCGCAATCGGCCGCCGTCATCGCCGCTAGGTCGGTCTTGATCAGGTGCCCGTTGACCCGGATGCACGGAGGTCCACCAGCCTTGATGTGCAGGTCGGAGCCTCTGCGGTCCACGAGGTATCTCAGCAGATCTTCAACGTTAGCCATGGGTTCTCTCTCTACTCTCCGCGCGCGTCCAACAGCGGGACGTCGCCCTCACGGTAACTATTCGGCATCTTGGGCTCACCCATTGAGTTTGTCCCCTTCCGCCGGTTTCCCACAAGAGGACGTCGGGTAGGTAGAACAAGCAAGTGCCAGTTGAGGGACCGGGAGGAGGTATCTACCGGTGGAAGAGAACGTCGTCACCCAGGGCCAGGACCCGAGCCCCACTACCCAGACGCAGCCGCGCAAGATGTCGCGCGCGGAAGCGGGCAGGAAAGGTGGTCAGACCACCAAGTCGCGTTACGGAGAGGAGCACTTCGGACGCATCGGCAAGATCGGTGGAAAGAAAGGTGGGGAGACCACCAAGCAGCGCTACGGCTCCGAGTTCTATCAGAAGATCGGAAGGATGGGCGGCTCTAAGTAGCCGCCCATCCGGCATCTGATCGGCAGGTAAAGGCCGCGCCTACACGATGAGGTAGGACTCTTTACTTATCCTGGTTGCGATGGCGACATTCGCAACCACACCTTTCCACCGTCGGCGCATGCTGGCGGTCGTGCTCGCGCTCGGGGTTCTAGCCTCCACGGCCCAAGCGCAGACCCCATCTCCGTCGCCTACCCCCGGATCCGTGGTGGTTACGCTCGTCGAGCAACCTGTGTGGCATCGGCCCGGCGAGCGGTTGGGCCTCCGACTACGGGTAGAGAACAGAGGGGCGGCGGCGGTCGAGGGCTTTCAGGTCGTCGTTGGCGTCTACGATCGAGCAACGACCCGGTCTGCGCTCCGGACCCCTCCAACGTCCACCCCCCCGAGTTCCATGCCGTTCTCCCAGCCGGAGACGATCGAGCCCGGTGGTGTGGTCGAGATAGACCTCGACGAATCGATCGACAGCTTCCCTACCCTGGCGAACGCCACCGCGGGTGGGGTCTATCCGGTCACGTACTCGGTGAACACCAGCCAGGGGTCGTCGCTTGCCGCTTCGTATACCTACCTCGTCTACTATCCCCAGCCCCCTGAGGTGCCCCTGAACCTAGCCCTCCTCCTTCCGTTGAACTCGACCCCGGAGCGGTTACCCGACGGCAGCTTCCGGACGGACGACGCCGTGCTCCCGGGAGGCATATCGGGAGACGGTTGGCTGCGCGGCTACCTCGACGCCATAGGTGAAGCAACCACGGTGGAGCAGCAAGAGCCCCCGGATCGTCGCGGCCGCGGGCGCAAGCGCGACGACCGTCCTCGAAACGAACCACTGGACCCCCTGCATATCTCGCTCGCTCCCGCCGGACGCCTGATCGAGGAACTGGCGGATCTCGGTGACGGTTCCCGGACCACTTCCGAGCCCATCTCAGATGACGACCCGGTGGCCGAGGATGCCCGAGAGGTCCTCCAGGGACTGAAGGAACTTCTCGGAAGGGCGGCGGTACAGACCGTTCTTACGCCCTACGCCTTCCCCGATATCCCCACGCTGGTGGCCTCGGATCTACCCGTCGAGCATCTCGCCCAGCAGAACACGACCGGCAAGAAGGTCCTACGCGATCTGCTCGGGATCACCCTGACCGGAGGCTGGTACTTCCCGCCTGCCGGACGGCTCGACACCGCGAGCCTGGCGCAGATCCAACTGCTCGACGAAGGTCAGCAGCTCTTTTTGTCCGACCGTTCGGTCGAGCCCTTGGACCTGAGTGAGGTCGGGTGTCCGGACCTCTCTCAGACCTTCACCTGCTCCGCTCGCATCCGAACGACGCAAGGGCCGTCGTCCGCGTTGATCGCCGACCCAGGTCTCACCAACATCCTCGCGGAGCTCCCGGGCCCGTCTCCGGACCGCCTGACACTGCAACGGTTCTTCGCCGAAACGGCGATGATCCGGGAAGAGATCCCGGGCGTGTCGGGACGGGTCGTGCACGCGACGATCCCCTCCTTGTGGCACCCCCCTCCCGCGACGTCTTCGACGTTCTTCGAAGGTCTCCGAGCTGCCCCTTGGTTAAGAACGGTCACCGGTCAGGAGGCTCTCGATACAGCGGCGGAACACGCAGAGCGAGAGATCGTCACCTCTTCGGACGTCATCGCCTCTGCCCCCTCTTCTCTGTTCTTCGATCAGGTCGAAGACTCAACCGAACTGATCGACAGCTACGGCGCGATCGTGCCTCCCGACAACCAGCGGATCATCCGCCTTCGGCGCAATCTCCTGGTGGCTACGAGCCGGTCCTGGTGGCGCCGTCCCCTCGACGGGGGCCTCTACCTGGAGGGATCGGAAGCGGAAGTGGAATCCGAGTTCGACAAGATCACGATCGAGAGTCCCCCCGGCTTCACCTTCACGGATCGCCAAGGTGAACTGCAGTTCCGGGTCACGAACGGGACCAATCATCCCGTGCGACTCAGCCTCCGCCTGCTATCGCCCAACCTGACGCTGTCGCAACGGGACCTGACCGACGTGTATCAACCGGGAAGCAGCCTGATCCGTGTCGGAGCGGAGGCGCGGACCAGTGGC
>JBKHYB010000026.1:0-10000 GCA_046565725.1 Actinomycetota bacterium | reverse complement strand
CGAGCCCCGGCACAAGCGAGTGGCCTTCCTCGAAGAGGTGGTCAGGCAACTGGGCCTGGTGAACGTCTCGGTCCACCGGGCCACGGCCTCGGAGGCGGTCCAGGCCTGGGGTGCCGGTCATGCTCTGGCGACCGCCCGGGCGCTGGCGGCTCCCGAGCAAGCCCTTCAGATGCTGCAGCCGCTGGTGGCCCCGGGGGGTTCCGCCGTGGTGTTCCTCGGGGAACATTCGCGCCTTCCGGCCGGAGCCGAGGAGTGGGAAAAAGGCCTTGCTATAGTCCGGGTCCGGTAGTTGGAGGCTCAAGGAGAGGTCTTGCAAGGCGCCCCTGCAGCGAGTGAATGGAAGTTACTGGAAGCCAGGCCGATCCAGGCCGGCAAGGGCCGCATGGTGTGCGTGGCCAACCAGAAGGGCGGCGTTGCCAAGACCACCACATCGGTCAACCTGGGGGCGGCTCTCGCTCTGAGAGGTCACCGCATCCTGGTGGTGGACATCGACCCGCAGGCCAACGCGACCACGGGTCTGGGCATCGACCATCGCTCGGTCGAGCGATCGACCTACGACCTCCTGCTGGACGAGGCTCGCTTGGACGAGGTGGCGATACCGTCGGCGATCGACGGCCTGGAGGTGGTCCCCTCGTCACTCGATCTGGCCGGAGCCGAGGTCGAGTTGGTCGGGTCCATGGCCAGGGAGCGCAAGCTGGCCGAGGCCCTGGCCGATGCGGGCGAGCGGTATGACCTGATCTTCATAGATTGTCCGCCTTCTCTGGGCCTGCTGACCGTGAACGGACTCGCCGCGGCTCAGGACCTGATCGTCCCCGTCCAGTGCGAGTACTACGCCCTCGAAGGTCTCGGCCAACTCCTCGGGAACGCCGAGCGCGTGCGCAAAGCCTTGAACCCGGAACTACGGATCTCTGGGTTCCTCCTGACCATGTACGACGCCCGCACGAAGTTGTCGGCGCAGGTGGCCGACGAGGTGCGCAGCCACTTCGGCGAGCTCGTGTTCGGAACGGTGATCCCCAGGAGCGTCCGACTATCCGAAGCGCCGTCGTTCGGGGAGCCCGTGCTCACGCTGGATCCGTCGTCGCGCGGGTCGATCGCGTACAAGTTGCTGGCGGCCGAGGTCGAAGCCCGCTACAGATTGGCGGAGATAAGGAACCCGGCCCCTAGTGCTCCTCCGCCACCGCCGGCGGTCCCCGGTCCCTCGGGTCGCGGCTACGGCGTGGTTACCGCTGAACCCGAAGGGCTCGATGAAGCGTGGCCTCGCCGCGCTCCGTGGGCAACGCAGCAAGGAGAAACTCGATGAGCAAGAGGGGATTAGGTCGGGGGCTCGATGCACTCTTGCCGACGCGCGGTAACGAAACGGGCCTCGAAACGCGTGAGGGACTGAAGTATCTCGCCATCGACGAGATCCGCGCGAACCCGCACCAACCGCGTTCTACCTTCGAACAAGAAGCGCTTGAAGAACTCACTGCGTCGATCAGGGAACTCGGTGTTCTGCAACCGTTGCTCGTGAGAGAAGCAGATGGCGGGTACGAATTGATCGCCGGCGAGAGACGACTGCGCGCGTCGCGGGCGGCGGGTCTCTCGCACGTACCGGCCATGGTCATCGACACCGACGATCGCGGTTCGATGGAGAGGGCACTGGTCGAGAACATCCACCGTTCGGACCTCGATCCGATCGAGGAGGCTGCTGCGTACAAGCAACTGATCGATGAGGCAGGGATCACTCAGGAGGAGTTGGGCTCCCGTCTCGGACGGAACCGAGCGACGATCGCGAACTCGATGCGGCTGTTGGAGCTACCGAACGAGATCCAACGGATGCTCATCGAACGTCGCATCTCTGCCGCGCACGGCAAGGCTCTCTTGGGTCTTCAGGGCAACCCGTTCCAAACGCGCATCGCGAAACGAGCAGCGTCCGAGAAACTCTCGGTGCGAGAGACCGAACAGTTGGTCCGCAAGTTCCAGCAGATGTCCACCGCGTCGACCGAGCGTTCGGAGACCGGATCGCGCCCTCCGCAGGTTCCCGAAGCGCAGCGCGCCCTTGCGGATCATCTGCAGACGCGAGTGCGCGTCGAGATGGGCAAGCGCAAGGGCAAGATCGTCCTCGACTTCGTATCGCTCGACGAACTGGAACGGATCGTCGCGATCATCACCGGTGAAGCCGCAGGCAGCAAGACCGAAACGGTCGAGCCGAACTAGTTCCGCTAAGCGGTAGGTACCGAGACGAAGTCGCGCAACCCCGCGACGATGGAATCGGCGATCACGACAAGGTGGTGGTGGTCTCCGAGCCGCTTCTCTTCATCCGGGCTCGTGATGAAAGCCGGTTCGACGATCACCGCCGGTGCCCGCGTCTCGCGAAGGATCGTGTAGCGGCGTGGATGGATGCGACAGTCGCGACAAGAGGTCGCGGTGGTCAGCTGCGTCTGTATCGAATCGGCGAGTTCCTCGCCCACCCTCGACGAGTAGTAGTGGTAGCAGCTTGATCCCTCGGCCCGCGGCTCTTGGTTGGCGTTGAGGTGAAGCGAAACGACGAGGTCTGCATCCATCTCGTTCGCTCGATGTGCACGTTCGGCCTCGTCCGGGTTCTCCGGTTCTTGCCGGGACAGCCGCGCCTTGGCACCGAAGCTGGCCACCCGCTCCGTGATCAAGGTGGCGAGCTTCCAGCAGACCTCGGCCTCGGCCAACCCTCCGGGTCCTATCGTCCCGAGGTCGTCGCCACCGTGTCCGGGATCGACCATCACCACTTCCCCTTCGAGCCCACGCCCGTGGCGGTGGCGGAGCTGCTCGCGGATCCGGGCCGGGATGCCGGGCCGGTCGACCCGCAATCCCATCAGGGCCGCATGCGTCTTCTGCCCGTAGATGCCGTCTTCGGGGATGCCGTACTCCTTCTGGAGGGATCGCACCGCGGCGTAGGCGAGCGGACCGAAGATCCCGTCCGGGCGCCCTGCGTCGAAACCGAGGGCGTTGAGGCGTTCCTGGAGGTCGGCGATGTCGTCGCCCCGCATGTAGGGCCTCTTCAGGTACAGGATCCGGTCGCCCAGGCGCCACGACGCTTCGACCAATGCTGCCCACGTCTGGGGGCCGACGATGCCGTCGACCAGCAGGAACCGCCGTTGCTGGAACTCTCGAACGGCGCGCTGGGTGGAGGCACCGAAGTGGCCGGGCTCGTCGTCGATCGCCAGCCCGAGCCCCCGTAGGCGCGCCTGGATATCGGCGATCTCTTCCGGATGAGCTCCTGCGTAGATCAGGTGGTCCATATCAGTTCCGTGTGGTCCGTTCGTAGGTTTCCTTCAACAATGGATAGGGATCTACCCATCTTCCGTCGGGTTCTTGTATGCCCAGGTGGAGGTGGGGGGCGAACTCCCCGTCGTGACCCGGTGCGTTCCCGTAACCTGTATTCCCCACTTCGCCGAGGAGGTCACCGGCTTGGACCCGCCGCCCTATCGCGAGTCCAGGAGCGTACCGCTTCAGGTGGGCGTAGAACCAATAGCGGCCGTCGTCGCCCCGGATGCCTACCCTCCAGCCCGAGTAGAAGAGCCAGCCGATCCGTTCGACGGTGCCCGGAACCATGCTGAAGACGGGGGTTCCGGGCTCGGCGAAGATGTCGTTGCCCTCGTGGCGCCCGACCAGCCGCCACTTGCCGTTCACCCGGCGGAACCGTGGAGCCTGCCAGTCGTGTGTGAAGTTGATCACGGAGAACCAGCCGGTCCTGGCGACGGGGAAGACGTGCCCCGAGACCTCGACAGGCGGGAGGTAGTCGCTCTGTGCTGGAGCGGCCGGTGCCACCGCGAGAGAAGCGAGTGTTACGGCGGCCCAGAGGCGCGCGCGACCTACATGAAGCATCGGACCAGGCTAATGCGCCTCGAACGCTAGGGGTTCAGTGCTGGCTCTCGAGCCAACGCTCGGCGTCGATCGCCGCCTCGCACCCCATGCCGGCCGCCGTGATCGCCTGGCGGTAGCGGTAATCGACGACGTCCCCGGCGGCGAAGACGCCGTCTACGGATGTCATCGTCGTCTCGCCCGCGGTTTCGATGTAGCCCCCGGTGAGCTTGAGCTGGCCCTCGAACAGCGAGGTGTTCGGGGTGTGACCGATGGCGACGAACACGCCCCCCGCCGGGACGGTGGTCTCCGCCCCGGTCTTGAGATTCCTTACCTTTGCTCCGCTCACCTTGCCGTCGCCGACGATCTCGGTGATGACCGAATCCCACAGGAACTCGATCTTGGGGTTCTCCATCGCGCGTTCCTGCATGATCTTCGAGGCTCGCAACGAGTCCCTGCGGTGGACCACCGTGACCTTGGAAGCGAACTTCGTCAGGAAGATCGCCTCCTCCATCGCCGAGTCGCCACCTCCCACGATCAGTAGCTCCTGATCGCGGAAGAAGAACCCATCGCAGGTGGCGCAGGTAGAGACCCCGTGACCCAGCAGTTCCTTCTCGCCGGGTACGTCGAGCATCTTGGCTTTGGCGCCGGTCGAGATGATCACGCTCCGCCCCTTGTAGGCGGTCTCTCCGACGAAGACCTCGAACGGTCGCTTGCTGAAGTCGACCCTCGTGACGTTCTCGCTGATGATCTCGGTGCCGAAGCGTTGGGATTGCTTGCGCATGCGCTCCATCAGTTCCGGGCCCATGATCCCGTCGACGAAGCCCGGGTAGTTCTCGACCTCGGTGGTCAGCATCAGCTGACCGCCGGCCTCGAAACCCTCGATCAGCAGGGGCTGGAGGTTGGCGCGAGCGGCGTATATCGCGGCCGTCAGTCCGGAAGGACCGGCGCCGATGATGATCACGTTGTGGATGTTGTCTCCCATGGTTGCCATACCCTACTCAACTGGAGAGACCACCCGACGATTCCCCTAGGTCCCGATCGGGCCCTCGATCGTCTCGACCGGGTTCGAGCAATCGTCCCTGCGGAACACCGAGAACGAATAGCGGTCCAGCCGCTCGTCCCCGAACGCCACCCCGATGATCACGGTGTGCGGGCTGTCTGCGTAGGAGCCGAGCGCCGCCCACGCCGGTAGCACCTGCGCCTCTTCCGAAAGCGGCCCTTCGAGGACCGACCGTCCGCAAGCCCGGACCGCGCTCTCCGCTCCTCCCGCTTGCCCGGCCAGTTGATCTAGGAAGCCGTCCTGCATGCGGGCCGCGTCCTCGGGCGAGTAGGACGTGACGTACCCCGTGAAGGGGTAGCCGCCCTCCCCGGTCGCTCTGAGTAGCCCGTCGTCGTAGGAACCGCCGGCCCCGTCGAAGACGGGGGCCGGACCGGCGGAGCCCCCAGCGCTGTCGGTACCGAACTCGACGGTCGCCTCTAGGCTCTCGTTGGTGATGGAGTCCTCCAGGGTTCTGTCCTCGTCGTAGTTGGTCCCGCCGCCGTCGGCCCCCTCGATGTTCTCCAAGGACTCGGCACCGCTGCCGGTGGCAGCTCCCTCGTCGTCACCGCCACCGCTCAGGCCTCCGTAGGTGACCCCCACCGCCAGCAGCAGCAGGGCGGCCGCCACGCCGAGATAGGGAGCCATGCGGGCCTGCAAACTGCGTCGTGCTGCCTGAGGTGCCGGTCGCACCGCGGCCCAGACCTCCCGGTGCAAACGGGCGCTCTCCAACTCCCGGAGGGAGTCCTCTTCGAGGGGCGAGCCGAGCGCCCTGAGGGCGCGTTCCTCCAACCGGCACTCCTCGCAACCGGCCAGGTGTTCGCCCATCTGCTCGTTCTGCTCCGGAGCCAGCTCGCCGCGCAGGTATGCCGGGAGCCACTCGGAGCAGGTGCTGTGATCTATCGTCATCTCTGGTCCTTGGACGGTTGGGGGGACCCGGGTTGTTCCAACAGTTCCGCCAGGCGCTTGCGACCGCGGCTTATGCGTGACTTGACCGTTCCCAGGGCGCTGTCGGTGAGGGCGGCGATCTCCTCGTAGGGGATACCCCCGATGTCGAACATCACGACGGCTTCCCGATACTCCTCCGGTAGCTCCGCCAGTGCGCGGCCGACGTCGGTACGCGCATCGACGGCGTCCTCCATCGAAGAACCCGATGCGGCCGGTTCCAGTTCCTCGGTGGGAACGGGGGTGCGCGCCTTCTTCCGGAGGGCGTCCTTGCAGACGTTTATTCCGATCCGATAGACCCAGGTCGAGAACGCGCTGTCACCGCGGAAGGCTTCGGACCGCCGGAAGACGTTGATGAAGGTGTCCTGGGTGGCGTCCAAGGCCTCGGCTCTATCGCCGAGCATCCGGTAGCAGAGCGAGAAGATCCGGGCCTCGTGGCGACGCATGAGGTCGGCGAAGGCGCGTTCGTCCCCCTCGCGGGCTCGGCTCAGGAGTTCTAGGTCGTTAGCCTCCAACGAAGCGGACCTCGGCGATCGCACCACGACCACCGCCTCCCCCGGGGAACCCGGTGATCCACACCACCCAGTAGCGGGCTTTCGTTCCCGCCTCGAAGGTTTCTACCGGGCCGGACGACGAGGTTTCGGCCACCACGTCGTAATCGGAAGCGGAGCTTCCCGCCTGATCGGATGCGAGGAGCTCTACCGAGTAGCCGGCGCGGTCGAACACGACCTCTACTTCGCCGACCTCCACGGACCTTCCGAGGTCGAACCGCAGGCCGACGCCGTCCTTGATCAACGACAGCGCGTCGGAGTAGCTCGATGTCGTCCATGCGGTGGCGCGGTCTCCGTCGTAGGCCCGGGGCACATCGGTGGGATGCTCTCCGTCGCCTCCCTCTGGATCGAAGTCACTCGCCGCTTCGATCTTCATCGCAGCAGGTCGGTCCGTCCCCCTTCCCCCGTCGTCCTCGGAGTCACCCGGCAGCGACGGGCCTTCTCCCACGAGTGAAGCGACGACGATCGCTGCGACGATCGCGGCTATCACCAGCGAGATCACCGACAACAATCGCTTGCCCTCCGTGGACACGAATTCCATCGGTCCGGTCGTGGGGGCGTCGGTTCTAGCTGCATTTGCTTCCTTGGGGGGAGGCGTCCGTATGACCTGGGTAGAGGCCGACCGACCCCCGGCGAGAGCGGTCTTCATCTCTTCGGCCGACGTGAAGCGATCGTCAGGATCTTTCGAAAGTGACTTGAGGATCACTTGCTCTAGATCCCGCGGCACGCCTGCCCTGAGAGAGCGTGGTGGGGACGGGGCGTCGTGGATGTGCTTGAGCGCAGTGGCCACCTCGGTTTCGGCTTGGAAGGGGGGCCGTCCCACCAGGGCTTCGTAGAGAGTGATCCCGAGGGCGTAGAGATCGGACCGAGCGTCGGGTTCGTCGCCGTTCGCCTGCTCGGGAGAGATGTAGGTGACGGTGCCGACGATCACCCCAGTCGTTGTGATGTCACCGGTCGCGAAGGCCGCCTTGGCGATCCCGAAGTCGGTCACCTTCAGGGCGTTGTGGTCGGAGATCAGGACGTTGGCAGGTTTGATGTCTCGGTGGATCACCCCATTGCGGTGGGCGTAGCCGAGGGCGTCGCAGATCGTGGAACCGATCGCTCGCACCCGGTCCGCGTCGAGGGGACCCTCTCGTTCGATCAACTCCCGGAGCGTTCCACCTCCGCAGTACTCCATGACTATGAAGTGGGCGGGCTTGCTTTCGGGGTGCTCCTCCGTGCCGGTGTCGTAGATCGCCACGATGTTGGGATGGGACAGGCGAGCTGCTGCGAGGGCCTCAACCCTGAACCGCTCGACGAAGGATCCGTCCTCAGCCAGCGACGGATGGAGCAGCTTGACGGCGACGGGCCTTGCCAGAACGTCATCGCGGGCGCGCCAAACGGTCGCCATCCCTCCGGAGGCGATGCGAGATTCCAGGACGTAGCGTTCGGCGAGCGTTGCTTGGGGGTCCGGCATCGGTCCCCGATGTTAGTGCCGGAAGTCAGCGGGTGTTGCGGATCGTGGCATCGGCCGTCGCTCGGGCCCAATCCTCGATAGGGCCGATCCGGGATACGAGCAGGGTAGTCGCCTTCCGTTTGAGCTGGACGCTGACGTCTCCCTCCGGGGAAACCTCGAGCTTGGTGAGTCTGGCTCCGACCTCCTTGGCGAGGGCACGAGCCTGGTCCTCCAGTTGATCTAACCGGAGGCCGTTGGAGGGAGTGATGGTGTCGACCGATAGGTCGTTGGCGATGTCCTTAGCGGCCTGGTCGAGGGTGAAGAAGTTGTAGACGATCGAGCCCGCATCGAAAGCGACCACACCGAATAGCGCGAAGCCGATGACGATCTTCACCAGCCACGCGACGATGATGCCCGCTTCGTCGTCGATCTTCCTCAAATCCAAGCCTCCTCCCGATGTCTATCGGTCGGTGACCCCGCCACCCTTGAGGCGGCCGCCCACGAGTCCGGTCACCAGGCGCAACTCCTCCACGCCGAACAATTTGGCCAGAGCCAGGTAGGTCGCCCCGCCGACGACGACAAGTCCGCCGAGGGACAGGGTCTGCTCGAAGAACGTACCTCTCAACAACGGCTCCGCCAGGGTTATGGATCCGACCCACACCACCAGACCCATGCCCGCAGCGGCCGCACAGATTCGTATCCCAGACCGCAGCAGCCGGCGTCCGTCTAGACCACCGATCCTTCGGGACAGGGCTCGACCCTGCAGCACGACCCCGAAGACGTAAGCGAGGGCGTGTCCGGCGGCGAGACCTTCCACCTCGAGCCAGGCGAACATCGGGATGTTTATCGCCGTGTTGATCGCGACTGCCACGAGGTTGATCAGGAACGGGGTCTTGGTGTTCTGCTGCGCGTAGAACGCTCGAAGGAAGAGTTGGAATATCGAGAACGGCACCAGACCGATCACGAAGAAGCGCAGCACGCCCGCGACCAGGTCGACGGACTCCTGGGTGAGTACCCCTCGCTTCAGCAGGTAGTCGACGATGGGCTCGTTCAACACGAAATAGCCCACGGCGGCCGGCAACACCAACAGCAGGGTGGACCGCACTCCCACCGAGAGGCGCTCGCGGAATCCATCCCACCGCTCGTTAACGGCATGTTCGCTCATGCTCGGAAGTAGAGCGGTGATGATCGAGACTGCGAAGAGGCCGTGGGGCAGCATGAAGAAGGTGAACGCGGAGATGTAAGCGGAATATCCGCCCTCCTGACCGTTGGCGAGCCACTGCACGATCAGATAGCCGACCTGGTTCGCCATGACGTAGCCGACGACGAACACCGACAGCCGTCCCAGCTTCTTCACCGCAGGATGGCCGGCGCTGAAGGTGAACCGGTAGCGGCCGAGGCCCTTCAGGAACGGGATCTGGGACAGGCCCATCACCGCGACCCCTACCGTGGTTCCTAGGCCCAACGGCAACTGTTGACCCGTCGTGACGTCGCGCAGTGTTACAGCACCGTAGGAGTTGTAGAAGTACACCATCACCGCGATCACCGTGAGGTTGTTCAGGATCGGCGTGAACATCGGGGCGCCGAAGCGTTTGTGGGCATTGAGGAGCCCCGCGGTCATGGCGGTCAGCCCGTAGAAGATGATCTGCGGGATGAACAGCCGAAGGAAGAAGGTGAGGACGTCCTGCTGGAGGACGGCATCCGCCCCTTCGAGCCGCCCGGCATAGAAGCGCGCGATCCACGGCGCGGCAACGACACCGATGAGAGTGATGGTGGTGAGGGCAGCGAGAGAGAGGTTGATCAACGCGCTCGCCACTTCCCAAGCGCGCTCTCGGCCCTCCTTCTCCAACAGTTCCACGAAGACCGGAACGAACACGGACGTCAACACACCGCCGAGCGCCAACTCGTAGAGGATGTTGGGGGCGGTGTTAGCCAGGTTGTAGGTGTCCGGCAGACGGCTTTCCGCGATCCCCAGCGCACCCGCGATCGCCATGAGACGAAGCAAACCGGTGAGGCGCGAGAAGACGGTCCCGATCGTCATGAGGGCGGTGGCCCTCTTAAGTGATGTCAATCCGTCGCCTTTTCGGAGGGCTTCGTTCGCCGCCTGAGACTACGGGTTGCATAGAACAGCATGAGGAACAGCAATGCACCCACCGTGATGGCCAGAGCTATCCGGTTGAGCGATGTCGAGCGCAGCTTGATGATCCGCTCGTC
>JBKHYB010000025.1:0-10048 GCA_046565725.1 Actinomycetota bacterium | reverse complement strand
GTCGAGGACGAGCTACGTGGCTACGACCGCGAAAGAGCCATGCAGAAGGTCATGGGCATATACAAGGCGTTGCAACTGATCTTCCAGATGTCCCAGGAGCGCGGTATCTCTACCGCCCAGGCTGCGAACGAGTACGCCGAGGATCGGATCCGCAAGATCTCTCGCATCCGACTGGTCCGCACCTCCGAGTACGGAACCGCGTCGCACCAGTGAGCGACATCCTGCGGATCATCGGAAACGGGGCAGACGTCCCGGACGCTCCCGTCCCGGACGGGCTCACCGACAAGGACCTGGTGGAGCTCTTCCGCTGGTTGGTGCTGCTGCGCACCTTCGACGAGAGGGCCGTGGCACTCCAACGGCAGGGTCGCATCGGGACGTACGCGATCTACTGGGGCGAGGAAGGGACCCAGGCAGGACCCTTGTACGCCTGCGAAGACGCCGACTGGGTGTTCCCCAGTTACAGGCAGAACTCGATCGGCATCCTGCGCGGGGTGAACCCGGCAACGATCTACGCATGGTGGCGCGGCTACGGAGGGGATCTCGGTTTCTACAACCCGCGTGACCACCGGGTTGGGCCGATCTGCGTTCCGATCGCCACCCACCTGCCTCACGCCGTCGGTGTGGGATGGGCCGCCAAGGCGCGCGGGGACCGAGCCGCTTCGCTCGCGTGGTTCGGGGATGGCGCCACCTCGGAAGGCGACTTCCACGAAGCGCTCAACTTCGCTTCGGTCTGGAAGACCCCGACGGTCTTCTTCTGCGTGAACAACCAGTGGGCCATCTCGACGCCGTACCACAAGCAGACGGCAACGGAGACGATCGCCGAGAAGGCGTCCGCCTACAACATGCCCGGGGTCCGGGTCGATGGGTTCGACCCCATCGCTTGTTGGAAGGTCACGCGCGACGCCCTCGAACGGGCCCGCGCAGGTGAGGGGCCAACGCTCATCGAAGCGTTCTGTTACCGGATCGCTCCGCACGGGACCGCCGACGACCCACGCCTCTATCGCGACGAAGCCGAGACCGAGAAGTGGCGCTCGTTGGAACCGGTTAGTCGCATGTCTGCATTCCTGAGACGACTCGGCGTCCTCGACGACACGAAGGAAGAGGAGTTGCGGCAAGAGGCCAAGGAACTGATAGCCGCTTCCGTCAAGGAGATGGAATCGTACGAACAGCCGGGCCAAGAGATCCTGTTCGATTTCGTGTACGCGTCCGGATCCCCTTGGACGTTCCGCGAACAACTAGAGGAGCTCCGTGCGGTCGAGCGGCCGGCAGAGGTTAAGCCTGTCGGGCCCGCTCCGGCGGCTTCCGAACAAGGAGGTGATGTGTAGATGTCTACGCAGATGACCTCCACCCGCTCTCTGAACATGGTCGAAGCGCTTAACCTCGCGCTGCATCAGGCTATGGAGGCCGACGACCGAGTGGTGGTGCTGGGCGAAGACGTAGCGAAGACCGGGGGGGTCTTCCGGGTAACGGCTGGCCTGCTGGACCGCTTCGGCGACAACCGCATCCTCGACACACCCCTGGCAGAGGCAGGGATCGTCGGGAGCGCGATAGGCATGGCCATGTACGGGATGCTGCCGGTAGTGGAGATCCAGTTCGACGTCTTCGTGTACCCGGGGTTCGAACAGATCGTGACCCACGCCGCGCGCTACGCGTGGCGCAGCAAGGGAGAGCTCCCGGCGTCGATCGTGATCCGGATCCCTTACGGAGGTGGCGTCCGCGCGCCGGAGCTGCACTCCGATTCGCCGGAGGCTCTGTTCGCCCACGTTCCCGGATTGAAGGTCGTTTGTCCGACGACGCCGGGCGATGCTCGCGACATGTTGCTCGCCGCGATCGAGCACCCCGACCCGGTCATCTTCATGGAACCGAAGCGCATCTACCGGGCCGGACGCGAAGAGGTGAACGAAGAACCTCCGTTCACGCTCGGTAACGGGAACGGAGCCACGACCGAACTGCTGTCCAAAGCCCGGATCGCTCGAGACGGCGACGCCCTCGCCATCATCACGTATGGGGCGACGGTCCCGTTATCTCTGCAAGCGGCAGATGAGCTAGCGGTGGAGCGCGGCATCAGCTGCAAGGTCGTAGACCTTCGTTCGCTCTATCCGTTCGACGTGGACACGATCTGTGAGGCTGCCTCGTCGTGTGGACGAGCTCTGGTCGTCCACGAGGCTCCCCGGCACGCAGGGCTGGGGGCCGAGGTCTCGTCGCTGATCCACGAGCGCGTGATGCTGGACCTGGATGCCCCGGTGATGCGGGTAACCGGTTTCGATGTTCCGTTCCCGCAGTTCGCTAACGAAGACGACTATCTGCCCTCGGTGGCTCGCATAAAGCACGGCGCCGCCAAGGTCCTCGACTGGTAAGGAAGAAGCTCTAGATGCCAGATTTCAGGCTCCCCGACCTCGGCGAAGGTGTCACCGAGGCCGAGATCGATCGGTGGCTCGTCCAAGAGGGCGATGTGATCGAAGAAGATGCTCCCCTCGTCGAGGTCATCACGGACAAGGCGAACGCCGAGATCCCGTCGCCGTTCGCCGGTCGCGTGGCGAGGATCTATGCCCAGCCCGGTGACGTCGTTCCCGTAGGGACGGTTCTGGTGACCGTACTGGCCGAAGGTGAGGCCGAACCAGCTCCGGTTGCTTCGGTGGCTCCTGTTGCCTCCACCCCAGCGGCACCGGGCGCTTCGGCGCACAGCACCCTGGCTCCACCTCCACCACCCTCGACCCACGTGCTTGAAACGGCCCGAGCCGATCTCGCCGAGATGGAGGCGGCGACGGGAGCCGTGAACGGGGTCAAGGCGATGCCGCCGGTGAGGAAGCTCGCGCGCGACCTGGGAGTGGACCTGACGACGGTTGTTGGAAGCGGCCCCGGGGGCCGGGTTCTCCGAGAAGACGTGGAAGCGGCCGCCGGGCGCGGAGCAGTTGCAACGGCTCCGGCTCCCCCGGTGCCGGCTCCGGTGGCGATCCCGGCCGGAGGACGCCGCGAGGCCTACCGCGGGGTGCGCCGGAAGATCGGCGAGAGACTCACCCACGCACATCTCGTAGTTCCTCCCGTCACTCACGTCGAGGAGTGCGACGTCACCGAGCTCGAGGCGACCCGGAAGCTCGCTAACGAGCGCGCGCCGCAACTCCCCAAGCTCACCTACATGCCGTTCATCGTGAAGGCGGTGGTGGCGGGGCTCAAGAGCTACCCGGCCCTCAACGCATCACTCGACGAGACGACATCAGAGATCGTGTTCCACGAGCGCTTCGACATGGGCATCGCGATCGATACTCCGTCCGGCCTCACGGTCGGGGTCATCCGTGACGCCGACAAACTGCGTCTGCGCGAGATCGCCGGAGAGGTGCAGCGACTCGCGACCGCAGCGCGCGAGGGGAACCTCACTCCGGAGGATCTACGCGACCCCACCTTCACTATCTCTAGCCCCGGCGGACAGTACGGCGGTCTGATGGCGACCCCGATCGTGTTCCATCCACAGAGCGCGATCCTCGGCGTTCATCGGGCTCAGGACAGACCCGTGGTCCGCGATGGTCAGATCGTTATCCGCAAGATGATGAACATGTCGGTCACGTTCGACCACCGGATAATGGACGGGATGACCGCGGCGAAGTTCATCCTCGACGTGATCAAGCTCCTAGAACACCCAGCCGTACTAGCCATGGAGTCCTAGTTTCCTAACAAGTATTAGCCCCCCTATAGGGGATTTTCTTGGCGCGGAAATCCGCGCTCACGTCCGCGGGCGGTCTGTCCGAAGCGTTGCTCCCCGGCGCGACGATTTCCGCGCTCGAAGTGTCCCCTATAGGGGGGTCAAATCTTGTTAGGAAATCGGGTTGGTTAGGGAGCCGATGTGTTCGATCTCTAGTTCGACGACGTCGCCGTGGGAGAGCTTGCGGCCGAGGTCGAGGCCGCAGCAGCCTCCGGGGGTACCCGAGCCGTACACGTCACCGGGATAGATATCTTCCGAGTTGCTCACGTGAGCGATCATGTCGGCCCACGCCCAGTGCATCTCTGACGACCGGGCCCGGCCCCATTCCTCCCCGTTGACGCGGCAGATCATCTCCAGATCGGGCTCCGCGCCAACCTCATCCGCCGTGACTATGCAGGGACCGAAAGCGTTGGCGAAGTCCTTTCCTTTTGCGGGACCCAGCCACGCCGTGACTTCACGCATCTGAACGTCGCGGGCCGAGAAGTCGTTGAAAACCATGAACCCGAAGATGTGATCGGCAGCCCGCTCCTTCGGGACGTCCCGTCCGCGTTTGCCGACCACCATCGCCATCTCGAGTTCGAAATCGAGGTGATCGGTGTACGAGGGCCACGGGCAGGCGTCGCCCGGCCCCAGCGTCGCTCGTCGGTTCCCTTTGTAATAGACGGGAGCCTCGTACCAATACTCGGGAACGGCGCCGTTGCGTCGCTGTGCCCCGAGCTTCACGTGGCTCTCGAAGGCGAGGAAGTCGCGCAGGGAGGCGAGGAGGTTCATGGGGCACAGCAATCTCGTCCCGGGATCGCCCAGGTCGACCAGTAGGTCCGGCAATCCCGACGCGGCACGCGCGATGTCTCGTACCTCTCGCCATACCTCCGGTCCCGCCTCGATAAGAGCCAAGGTCGACACGAGGAAATGGTCGTTGTGCGGGTCCAGACGGGTGCCCGTGACCTCATCCCATGAAGCGAGCAGGTCGACCGGCTCGTGGCCGTCGACCGATATGGCGAGGCGGGGCTGGAATCCGCCCCGCCTCGAGGTGTACCGGTAGATCTTCAAAGCCCGGCCCGGTCTCCTAGTCGTCGAGCAGGCCCATGCCCTGGGCCCACGAAGTCGTGTACTCGGAGATGACAACCGCCTCGGCCTCGGGGGTCAATACCAAAGGACGCTCGGTTTCGACCATGACCGCGACCTCCTCGGTGCGCTCGATGGTCTTGGACTTCTCGATCGCGGCGGGCTGAGGTCCGTGGTGCACGCCCTGAGGATGAAGCGTCAGGTATCCGACGTCGATGCCGGCACGGCTGAAGTAGTTGCCCGAGTGATAGAAGAGCACCTCATCCGCGTCGATGTTCGCGTGATAGAAGGGCACCTTCAACACCTCGGGGTCCTCTTCCAAGGGACGAGGTACGAACGAGCAGATCACGAAGCCCTCATTCTTGAAGGTGCAATGCGCACTGGGGGGCATGTGATAGCTCGGCGAGTAGACCGGTCGGTGGTCCAAGATGTTGAGCTTCACGGGGCAGAGGTCGCCCTCCCATCCCACAACATCCAGCGGGTGCCACTTGAACCACAACGAGGTGAACTCACCGTCGCGCTTAACGCGAACCTCGAAATCGCCCTCCTCGTCGTGAGGATCGGGCTCCGGTACCACCAACACTCCGGGGTCGGACATCGCGTGACGGCCCATCAGACCGCGATCAGGGATGCCGAACTCGCCGGACCCCTCGATGATGAAGAAGAAGTTGTTGTCGCCCTTAGGGACGACGCGATGGGTGGTCCCCTTCGGGATGATGACGTAATCGCCCATCCCATAGTCGAGCGGACCGTAATCGGTCTCTATGCGACCCTCACCGCGATGCACGAAGTAACAGACATCGCCGTCCGCATCGCGCAGGAAGTACTCCATCGGCGCGCTGCGTCTGCTCACGAACAACCGGACGTCCTCGTTGTGAGCGACGAGTGACCAGAAACCATCCTCTTCAACCTGATCCTGGGGCTTGACCTCATTCAGGTCGAGTGCACGAGGTTGAAGCGGCCCGTCAACCTTCACCCAGGCGGTCGGGGGATGCGTCCGGTACAGGTGCGAAGCGCGTCCGAAGAACGTCTCGCGTCCGTGCTCCTCTTCGTAGGTGCCCTCCGGCACCGACACGTGCGCCTGCTTGGTGACCTTCCCTTTGCTGAATACGAAATCCACAGCCCCTCCTACAGGTTCCCGCGCTCTGCCTGCTCGCGCTCGATCGCTTCGAACAGAGCCTTGAAGTTACCGGCGCCGAAGCCGCGCGCGCCGTGTCTTTCGATCAACTCGAAGAACACGGTGGGGCGATCCTGAACCGGCTTCGTGAAGATCTGCAGCAGGTACCCGTCTTCGTCCTTGTCAACGAGGATGCCCGTGCGGGCGAGGTCCTTCACCTGATCCTTGATCTCGGGAACTCGCTCGATCGCATCGTCGTAATAGTTGCTCGGCACACGGAGGAACTGGACTCCGGCTTCCGTCATCGCGTCGACCGTTGAAACGATGTCGCGGGTGTTCAGCGCGATGTGTTGCACGCCCGGTGTCTTGTAGTACTCCAGGTACTCCTCGATCTGGGACTTCTTCTTACCTTCGGCAGGTTCGTTGATCGGCAGCTTGATCTTGCCTTCGCCATCCCAAACGACCTTGGACATGAGAGCGGAGTATTCGGTCGAGATCTCTTCGTCGGAGAAGTGTCGGAGTTCGGTGAAGCCCATGATGCGCTCGTAGAACTGAACCCATTCGTTCATCTTGCCGAGCTCCACGTTACCGACGACATGGTCTATCGAATAGATACCGAAGCCTTCAACCTCTGGGTCCGTGACACGACCCTCGGCGATCGGAGTGAAGTGTCCCCGAGCATCGAGCGGTACGAACCCGGGGAAGAAGAGCCCCGAGTAGTCCGAACGGCTGACGAGCGAATGGATCGTCTCGCCGTAGGTGGCGATCGACGCCTTGACGACCTTGCCTTTCTCGTCCTCGAAGACCTGCGGCTCGGCGACGCTCCTAGCACCACGTTCCAGTGCAACGCGGTACGCCTCTTCGGCGTCGGGCACCCGCAGAGCCACGTCATGGACGCCGTCTCCATGGAGCTTCACGTGGTCGGCGATCGGCGAGTCGGGCTGAAGTGCGCCGGTGAAGACCAGCGTCACGTCTCCCTGCCGACAGGCGTACGAGACCCGGTCACGGCTTCCCGTTTCGAGCCCCATGTAGGCAACCGGTTTGAAGCCGTAGCCACGGTAGTAGTGCGCGGCCTGGCGAGCGTTCCCAACGAAGAACTGGATGTAATCGATGCCCAGTATCGGGAAAGAATCCTCGTGCTTATCCATAGGTTCAAACACCCCCTTGTGTCGAAGGACTTCAGGATAACGCTGGAAAGGAAAGGGATTCAGGGTAGGTCCGTGCGCGCCACCCTCAACCTCACCCCTGCCCAAGCACCCACCGGATCGGGGTGATCCGCACGATGGTGTACGCCACGGGACTCCGTGCGCAACATGGCCGCTCTGGCCATCAGACGGGCGAGTATGGATCCGGCCCGAAGCTCAAGGGTTGCCCGGTCGGACGTGAGCGGCAACCTCGCCCACTCTTCGAGCTCCTCGGGTAGCGCAGCTAGACCGGCGGGCCCCCTCTCGATCCCCATGGCGGCGGTGCACAGTATCCGCAGCCTCGACCAGGCCTCTTCCACATCGATCTCATGATCCTCTAGATCCAACGTCCCCGAGGCTGCTTTGGCCCGACCGTGTCGCTGACCTGCGATCGCCCGAGCAGCACGTCGGCCGAACACCAACGCCTCGGCGAGCGAATTCCCTGCGAGACGGTTGGCCCCATGGACACCCGTGTTGCTGCATTCTCCGATCGCGTACAGGCGGGGGATCGTGGTCCGTCCGTCGAGGTCCGTCTGCACACCCCCGATGAAGTAATGCGCTGCCGGAGCGACGGGAACGAGATCGTGGATCGGATCGACCCCGTGCCGGCGGCACCCCTCGAGCACCGTGGGGAACTCCTTCTGCCACAGGCTCACGGGGAGATGACGGCAGTCGAGCCAAGCTCCCTTGCGCGACCAGATCGCTCTAGCGACAACATCGCGCGGTGCCATCTCTCCATCGGAGTGGTGGTCGAACAGGAAGCGACGTCCGTCGGCATCGACCACGTGTGCCCCGGCCCCCCGCAACGCCTCGGTGATCAGAACCCTCTGGTGGCCGGTGCCCAGCGCCAGTGCAGTGGGGTGGAACTGTACGAATTCGAGGTCGGCCAAGCCGGCGCCGGCCTCCCACGCCAGCACCACGCCGTCGCCCGTCGCGCCCGAGGGGTTCGTAGTCGATGAGAACAACGCTCCGACGCCACCGGCGGCCAGCACCGTCGAGGTCGCCTGAACCTGAACCAGTCCACTCTCGGTGAGCACCCACCCGCCGACACATCGCCCGTCCACCACGTCCAGCCGAAGACAGGTTCCTTCGATACGCCGAACGCGCTTGGAGGCGTGAGCGCGCAACGTCTTCATGATCGCGGCCCCCGTGCCATCCGCTTGATGCGCGGAGCGGGGAACGCTCTGCCCACCTTCACGAGCCAGATGCAGCGAGCCGTCGTCGTTGCGGTCGAACTCACAACCGAGCTCTGCGAGTTCAAGGATGCATTCCGGGGCTTCGTAGCAGAGAACCTGGACGGCCGCGGCATCCGCATGCCCTGCCGCCACACGCAAGGTGTCTTGCACGTGGAGTTCCGGAGAATCGTCCGGCCCCAGGGCCGCAGCGACGCCGCCCTGAGCCCATGGGGAAGATCCCGTCGCCATGCGGCCCTTGTCGGCAACGAGGATGTCCGTGCCCTCCGGCAAGTGAAGAGCGGCGAAGAGGCCGGCGGCCCCCGCCCCAACGATGAACACATCGGTCTTCACGACGCTCACATCTACTGCCCTCCGAACGAAGGGGGACGGCGGTCGAAGAACGCTTGCACGCCTTCGAGATGATCCGATGTCTTGCCGGCAGCCGTCTGAGCTGCGATCTCGGCTTCGAGCTGCTGGCTAAGTGTCGAGCCAACAGAGTTGAGCAGCAACTCCTTGGTGAGAGCGAAGCCTCGTGTCGGGCCCGCGGCGAGTTCCACGGCCAGCTCCCGCCACGCGGACTCGAAGTCCTCGGCGGGAACGACCTTGTCGTAGATGCCCCACTCGCGGGCCGTCGCGGCGTCGAGCGGGGCCCCCGTCGCAGCCATCCTCCAGGTGCGCGCCGATCCGATCATCCGTTCCAAGAACCAGAGCGCTCCGGAGTCCGGCACCAGGCCGACCTTGATGAACGCAAGAACCAGCTTGGCCGTATCGACGGCGACCCGGAAGTCGCATGCGAGCGCCACGCTGGCGCCGGCCCCGGCGGCAACCCCGTTTATCGCGGCGAGCACCGGCTTGGGGGCCGAAGTGATGGCCGAGATCAGCGGGTTGTAACGGCGGACCAACGTGTCGCCCAGATCGGGCACCTCGCCGCGTCGGTATCCATCCGAAAGGGCCCCGAGATCCTCGCCCGAGGAGAAGGCCCTGCCCTCACCGGTTATCACGATGCACCGAACCGCCTCGTCCGCCGCGGATGCCCGGACCGCCTCGAGAGCGGCCAGGCCCATCTCGTCGTTGAAAGCGTTCAGGACATCCGGCCGATCGAACGTGATGACCGCTATACCGTCTGAGACCTCATGGCGCAGAGTCATGACACGAGGTTATCCGCGAGTTTCCGAAGCTCGCAGACCCCCCATCTTTTCGGACCGGGAGCGAGGTCCGCGGTGCCTTAGTGGCCCATTACGTGGCGTCGGGGCTACGTATCTCGGTCGGGTCGCCCTCGAGCACGTGCTTGCTCCGCAGCTGATCGGGCGGGATCGTTACCGGGTAGCGGGACGAGAAACAGGCGGTGCAGAAGTCCTCGGAAGGTATCTGGGTCGAAGCGACCATGCCTTCCAGCGAGAGGTAAGCCAGTGAGTCCGCCCCGATGTGGGCGCGGATCTCATCGACGGACATGTTGGCGGCGATCAGGTCATCCTGGTCGGGCATGTCGATCCCGTAGAAACACGGCCACTTGATCGGTGGCGACGAGATCCGCATGTGCACCTCGCGAGCGCCCGCGTCTCGCAACATCGCGACGATCTGTCGGGTGGTGTTACCGCGCACGATCGAATCGTCGACTACGACCACACGCTTACCTTCGATGACTTCGCGAAGTGGATTCAGCTTCATCCGGATGCCCTGCTGCCGCATGGACTGGGTCGGCTGGATGAAGGTGCGTCCGACGTAACGGTTCTTGACGAAGCCCTCTCCGTAGGGGACACCCGAAGCTTGGGCATACCCCTGTGCCGCAGGTACCCCGCTATCGGGAACC
>JBKHYB010000024.1:0-10205 GCA_046565725.1 Actinomycetota bacterium | reverse complement strand
AGCGTGGCGAGTGTATTGACGATCTGAGCGGCCCCCGCATAGGCCTCGCCGGCCGGTTGCGCCCAGAACCCATCCGATAACTCGACCTGTATCGACTCGGTGCCCTCGCGTTCCCCGGAGGAAACGAAGCTGCCTTCGGGAACGAAGGTTCTCAGGGGATCGCCGGGGGCAGTCCCGAGCAACGAGATCAGCGAGCCGGCGATGTCGCCACCTTCGGGTATCTGCGAGTAGGACGGGACCAGTCCGTGTCCATTCACGAACCACGCGGCGACGTACTCCGTCGAGGGTTCTTTCCGTTCGTTCGACCCTCCGGAGTTGGTGCATGCGGCCAGCATCGCCAGCCCCGCTATCAGCAGGCGTCTGGGTTGAGAGGTTGTGCGTAGAACCGGGGGCCGT
Source organism: Actinomycetota bacterium (assembly GCA_046565725.1). Classification (GTDB taxonomy): domain Bacteria; phylum Actinomycetota; class CADDZG01; order CADDZG01; family WHSQ01; genus CALMBW01. The sequence continues at coordinate 9,809 of JBKHYB010000024.1, read as the reverse complement.
CCTTCTGTCCGACGTAGTAGATGAGTTCGGGAACGTTCGTCGTTCGGTTCCCGTTCGCATCGACCACATCACGAGCGTTATGGGTGTAGGTGATCACGATCTTGCCGCATGGCGTGAGGTCTAACTGGAAGAAGTCGAGCAGGTCACGCGTTCCGGACGCGCACCCGGTTCCCGACGTGCACACGTTCCCCTTGTGCAGATAGTCCGCCTTGGACAACGCAGGTGCTTCGATGATGGTCGGATCCTTATCGGTGGCGTTGAGCGAGTACGCGACCCACACCCGCCACTTCGGGATGCGACGGCCTTTGCGTACGACGTCTTCCGGGCTGGGGCCGGTCCGACGGGTTCCGTAATACGCGACCGCCACCCGGCCGTCCGATCCTGCCACCACCCAAGGGAAAGCGGTCGTCCTCGGACGTGAGTTGAGGCGGATCGGATCTGACCACGTCTCGCCTCGGTTCTTGCTCACGGCCAGATACGAGTTCGTCCAGCCGTCGCGGCCCCCGTCTCCCGACGGGCGCCGCTCGGACCATACGGCGTAGACGTTGCCCGCCTGGTCGACATCGACCGCCACGAAACTGTCGAACGTGTCCCCTACGGTGGTCGTGACTTCGAACATCTGCTGTTCCTCGAGGTCGAGGTTCGCCCTGCCAACGACAACCTCATCGTTGCGGTCGCTATCGGCTCCGTTGGTGTTGAAGGCGACGTAGACGAGGTCGTTGTTCTCATCTACCGCGACCTCACCCGGCCACTGATAGCCGTTCTCGTGTGCGAACCGGATCGTCTTCGACACTGCGGGAACGTCGGAAGGCAGCCTTTCGAGCCGGCTGAGGATCACCGCGTCGAGTCCGATCTCGCCGGTCGAAAGGAACGCGAAGGGCTCCGCTTTGTAGGACTCGATCCACTGGCGGTCGACGACTGTGGACAGCGACCCGATCGGGTTGACCTTGAAGGTCTCGCCACGGTCGGTGGATATCGAAGCGGTGGTGTTGACCAAGGTCAGTCCCGATCCCCACAGCACCCCGTTGTGGTCGGGGGCTATGTCGGCGTCACCTCCGCCGACGTTCTCGTCGAGGGAGCCGAGAAAGGTCCACGTCTTGCCGTCGTCCTCCGACCTCCATAAGACATCGCCACCCGTGCTCTCGGTGCCGTCACGGGATGAGTTGCCGAGTCCCGTGGGGGCCGCGATGTAGATCGTTCCGTCGCGTGCCGTGCGGATCGAGGGTTCGGCCGCGCTCTGCGAGTCGTCGGCCGAGACCTGGACCGGCGACCCGAAGGTCATCTCGTGCGAGGTCGCCGAGGCGGTGGTGCCGTAGGGCAGCGTCGCGAACGCCACGACCGCAACGGCGCCGAGGGCGCCGGTTCGCTTCAACATCGGGTCAGACTATGCGAGCCCCAGGAAAAGAGACAGGGCCGCCCACCACATCGTGGGCGCGGATGCCCCACCGTCGGGTTGCACGTAGAGGGTAGCGGCGTCCCCCGGAGATACCGGGGTTCCGGGCTCGGGATCCTGGCGGCACACCGTTCCCGGAGGCTCCACGCAGGTTTCCGTTTCCTCGGCTTGCGTGACGCTCAATCCGTACTCGCTCTCGAGGAAAGCCTGGGCTTCGTCGGCGTCCTGACCGGTCACGTCCGGCATCTCCTGTTGACCCTCAGAGACGACGATGACCACCGTCGAGCCGCGCTCGGCCTCGGACCCTCCCGCAGGTTCCTGCGCGACGACCGTTCCTTCCTCGGCGTCGTCCGGCTGGGTCTGCACGTCCACGTTGAAGCCGGCTTCGGTCAGTTGCTGTTCGGCTTCTTCTTGAGAAAGACCGATGACACTGGGGACGGTCGTGGTGCCTGAGGCAACCACCAGATCGACGGCGGTCTTGACGGGAACCGATGCCCCGGGCGGCCACGACTGATTGAGGACCTCGTCCGGTTCGGCCTCGGGGTCATCTTCGGTGGTCACCTCGCCGACCTTCAGCCCCGCTTCCTTCAGTGCCTCTGTCGCTTCCTCCAGGGACATGCCCCGCAGGTCGGGCACGCTTACCTCACGGACACCGGCGGACACCGTAAGCAAGACGGTGTCTCCCTCTTCGGCGGTCTCTCCTGCTTCCGGATCCTGCTTCAGGACCTCCCCTTCGGGCTTGTTCGAGTTCTTCTCCTCGACCGATACATCGAGACCCACCTCTTCGATCTCGTCACGGGCCCGTTCGATGTCCATGCCGACGACGTCCGGTACCTGAACCGGGTCGCCACCTCCGAAGAGGTTGCTGGCGATGAGCCACGCGAGTAATCCGAAGAGCAACAACGAAACCAGAGCGATCGCGACGTACGCCCCTGCTCGGCGGCCCGAGGGGTCCTCGTAGATATCGGTCTCGCGGATCACCTGGGTGCCGCCGGCCGGCGCGACCATCGTTTCGTCCGCCATCATCGGCGTGGCGATCACCTTCTGCCCCGAGAGGTAACGGTCGAGGTCTTCCGCCATCTCGCCTGCGTCCCGGTAGCGGTTGTCCGGATGCTTGGCGAGCGCCTTCATGACGATCTGTTCCAGAGCCTGGGGGACATCGGGGTTCACGACGGTGGGGCGGTCGGCGGTCTCGCGCACGTGCTTGTAGGCGATCGCCAAGGGCGTATCGCCTTGGAACGGGGTGTTACCCGTGAGCGTCTCGTAAAGCACTACCCCGAGCGAATAGACGTCCGATCGCGCGTCGACAGGATCGCCTTGCGCCTGCTCGGGAGAGAGATAGGCAGCGGTCCCGATGACCATCCCCGTCTGGGTCATGGTCGCCTCCGCGTCGCCTCCCACGGCGCGAGCGATGCCGAAGTCCGTGACCTTCGTCTGGCCGGTGCGGGTGATCATGATGTTGCCCGGCTTGACGTCTCGGTGCACGATGCCGGCCTTGTGCGCACGGTCCAGAGCTCTGGCTACATCCCTGGTGATCTCCGCGGCCCGTTCCGGCATCAAGCGACCTTCTTGGGCCAGGATGTCCGAGAGCGATCGCCCGTCGATGAACTCCATCACGATGTACGAAGCTCCGTCGTCGGATCCGTAGTCGTACAGAGAGACGATGTTGGGGTGATTGAGGTTCGCGGCCGATTGCGCTTCTCGCCTGAACCGTTCTACGAACGACGGATCGCGAGAGAGACGTTCGGCCAAGACCTTCACCGCGACCTCGCGACCGAGCAACTCGTCGCGCGCGCGATAGACCTCGGCCATGCCGCCGGTACCGACCCGTTCCAGCACCGCGTAGCGGCCTCCGTAGGTCTTACCTTGGCTCAATCGTCGTCCTCCTTCTTGGCCTTTCCAGGCGGGGTGCCACCCGGCGGCCCGCCCTCATCGGCGCCATCGCTCACGTAGAGGGTAATGGTGTCGCCGCTCTGGACGGTGGAGCCCGGTTCGGGGTCGCTGTCTACCACCGTCCCTGCGGGCTCCTCCGAGGCTACGGTCACCTCCTCCACGACGAAGCCGACCTCTTCCAAGACCTGTCTCGCCTGGGCTGCGTCTGCACCGATCAGGTCGGTTGGCAGTTCGTAGGTGGCCTCCTCGGCCGGAGCGCTCGGACTCGTCTCACCCTCAGACTCTTCTTCTGGGGCCGAGGTTGCCTGCGTCTGCCGCCGCTCCCGTGTCTCATCCCCGTCTTGCGCCAGCCTCCACAGGACGAGACCGAGGGCGATAACCACGAGGATGCCCCCCACCAGGAAGATCGCACGGCCGAGCCGAGCCGGATCCCAGCGGTCCGGAAGTGGGAGCAAGGTTTCGGTTGGAGCGACCTCCGCCGTCGGTTCGAGTACCGGCAGGGCGATGGTATCCCCGGCAGAGGTCTTCGAAAGGGCATCGGCCAGATCGCTGCCGTCGGTGAACCGCTCGGACGGGTCCCGTCGGGTCGATCGCACGACCGCAGCATCGAGCCATGCAGGGATGCCGTCGCTGAACTCGCTCGGAGAGGGGACGTCGTCGGTCAGGTGGCGCATGGCAACGTTCACGGCCGAGTCGCCGGCGAACGGCACCTCGCCGGTGAGCATCTCGAACATCACGATGCCCAGGGAGTAGATATCCGACCGAGGATCGAGTGGCGACCCCTGGGCCTGCTCGGGAGATAGATAGGTGGCCGTGCCCAGCAGTGCACCGGTAGCCGTGAGGGTCGAATCTCCCGCCACTCGGGCGATGCCGAAGTCGGTGACCTTCACGGTGTCGTCGTCGCCAACGATCACGTTGGCAGGCTTGACGTCACGGTGGATCACCCCTGCCGCGTGTGCGTGCCCGAGAGCCGACGCGATCTGCGACGCGATGCGGACGACGCGGTCGGGACTGAAGGGCGCTTCGGTGGTCATGCGCTGGGCAAGGTCTTGCCCCGGCGCCAGCTCCATCACGAGGAAATGCGAGCCTTCGTCTTCGCCGTAGTCGTAGACGTTGGCGATGTTCGGATGCGAAAGTGCCGCCACCGCTCTGGCCTCGCGCCGGAATCTCTCGATCGAGTTCGCCTCGTGCGCGAGTTCGGGCTTGAGCACCTTGAGGGCGACCGTACGGTCGAGTCTTCGGTCGACCGCCCGGAAAACCGTGCCCATCCCACCAGAGGCGATCGTCGCCTCAAGCAGGTAACGCCGGGCGATCTGATCCCCTGGTGCTACCACCCTGAGATCCGTCGGTCGGCTTCCATCAACGCTTTGGCGATGGGGGCCGCGACCTGTCCACCAGTTGCTTCCGACCCGTAAGACCCACCGTTCTCGACCAAGACCGCGATGGCGATCTTCGGGTTACTGGCCGGAGCGAAGGCGATGAACCAGGCGTGCGGCGAGGCTCCCTCGACGGTCTGCGCGGTTCCGGTCTTTCCACCGACCTCGATCCCGGGGATCTGAGCGGAGGTTCCCGTTCCATCCTCCACGACCGCGACCATCATCTCTTTGAGGATCCGCGCCGTCTCGGCCGACATCGGGCGCGCCATCTCCTCCGGCTCGTAGCGCCGCACGATCGCTCCGGAGGGATCCAACACCTCTTCGACCATGTGGGGTTCGAGAAGGACGCCGTCGTTGGCGACCGCAGCAGCTACGAGGGCCATCTGCAGCGGCGTGGCCACCACGCTTCCCTGTCCGATGCCGCCGTAGGCGCGTTGGGGGATGTTGTCGTCACCGATCTCGGGGAACGAGGACGGTTGCGTTCCGACATCGAGCGGGATCGAATCGTTGAAGCCCAAGGCCTCTGACATCTCCAGGATCTGTTGGTGGATCTCCATCCCGATGATCGCGAAGGTCGTGTCGCAGGAGACCCTCATCGCGGTGAACAGATCGATCGTTCCCTGGCCGAGACACGAGGTGTTGGTGAAGTTCGTCAAGCGTCGGTCCGTCTGCGGGAGTTCGATGCTGTCTGGATCTTCGAACTTGGAATCGCGCTGATAGCGACCGGACTCGAGCGCGGCCGCAGCCGTTACGACCTTGAAGGTTGAACCCGGCGGGTAACCGCGCGAGGTGACCTTGTCGAGCAGCGGTGTGGTCAGGGTCTTGGGGTCGAGCGACTCGTAGTAGGAGCGAGCAGTCTTCGCCTCGTGGGCTGCCAGCGGGGTCGGGTCGTACGAGGGATTGCTCCACATCGCCTTGATAGCTCCGGTGGATGGATCGAGAGCGACGACGGCTCCCTTCTGGTTGCCTAGGGAATCGCGCGCGATCTGCTGCAGCTCCGAGTTGATCGTGAGCCTCACGTCTTCACCTTGTTCGCCCGAATCGAAGAGCCGGTCCTCGATGTCCTGCATCGATAGGACCCCGGAATCGCCGAGCAACTGGTCGTTGTAGGTGCGCTCGATCCGGTCGGTGCCGTACACCAGCGAGTAATAGCCGGTGATGTGGCCGAAGAGATCACCCTCCGGGTAGCTGCGCCGGTACTTGAGCTTGCCTCCGGTCGCCTTGCTCGTGGCTACCGTGATCCCATCCGAGGTAACGATGTCACCCCGCTTGATCGAGTACTCGCGCAGGATCTTGCGGACGTTCGCGCTGTTCCCTGCGATCCGTTCGGCAGCGAAGATCTGCAGATAGTTGAGCTGGGCGAAGACCGCGAGGAACGCGGCGACCAAACCGAGGCCCACTCTCTTTATCTGGCGCTGCATGTCAGCCTCGACCTCCGATCAGGATCTCGGAGGTCTCTGCCGGCGCAGGTTCTGCCACGGTTTGATGAGAGATCCGGACCAGCAATGCCAGCAACACGAAGTTCGCAAGCATGCTCGAACCCCCGTAAGACATGAACGGCAATGTGATCCCGGTGAGCGGTAGGAGCCGTGTGACTCCGCCGAGGATGATGATGGTCTGCAGTCCAAGGATCGCCGTCAGACCGGCAGCGAGCAACTGGCCGAAGTCATCGCGTGCGTTGAAGGCGATCCGGAGGCCGCGCGCGATCAGCAGCATGAAGGCGAGCACGATCGCCGAGGTCCCGAGTAGCCCCAGTTCCTCGCCGATGACGGAGAAGATGAAGTCCGTGTGCGCCGCGGGGATCAGGTCCGGCCGACCCTGGGAGAAGCCGGTGCCGAACAGACCTCCGGTGGCGAACGCGAACAGCGATTGAGCCAACTGGTAGCTCTCGTCAGTCACGTAGCGGGAATCCAGCGCGTTCAGCCACGTGGTGACACGAAGTTGGACGTGCGAGAAGGACGTATAGCCGAGGTAAGCGCCGACACCGAACAGAGCCAGGCCGATGCTCATGTAGACGAACCGGGCCGTCGCGATGTAGATCATCACCAGGAAGATCGAGAAGAACAACAACGAGCTTCCGAGGTCCTTCTCGAAGAACATCACCGACAGCGACAGACCCCACATCACGAGCAGTGGCCCGAAGTGCTTGAAGTCGGGGATGTGAAGGTTCCCGATCTTGCGCGACGCGATCGCCAACAGTTCTTTGCGATCGGCGAGATAGGCGGCGAAGAAGATGACCAGGCAGATCTTCGCCAGCTCGCCCGGCTGGAACTGGAACGAGCCGAAGCCGATCCACAAGCGAGCTCCGTTGACGGTCTTGCCCAGCGGTGTCATCGGTAGCAGCAAGAGACCAACGCCCACGAAACCGAGGACGTACTTGTAGCTCGCGAGGGTCTTGTAGTCGCGCACCAGCACGAGGGTGGCGATGAAGAGTCCGAGGCCAAGGACCGCCCACATGATCTGGGTTCCGGCGATGCCTTCCGGGATGTCGGTCCGGGTCCCCTCGAGCCGGTAGATGCCGGCGAGACCGAGCCCGTTGAGGAGGGCCGCAAGAGGCAGGATGAGTGAGTCGGCGAAGGCGGTGAGTTTCCGGAGGAACACGTGCGCCACCAGATAGGCGACCGACAGCCCGACCATGTAGGGGGCAGGGTCGCCGAGATCGAAGCTGTTCGGCCTCCGTGCGATCGCGACGGGGACCAACGCCCCCGAGGCGAGGATCGACGCGATCAGCAGCAGGCTGAGTTCGGAATTGCGACGGGTCGCCGGGCTCTGCATCAGCCCCCGCCCCCTCCGTTCCGCTGTCGACGCTCGATCCGGTCGGCTTCCTCCCGTTCCTGAACCTGACGCTCGAAACCGGCAACAACCTCTTCGGCTTCTTCGAGGGAGTCGGTCTTGATGCCCTCTTCGAGGTTGTCTCGCCGGAACTCTTCGAGGTCGTCGACCGAGATGTCGGTGGAGCGTTCGAGTTCCCGGAAGGTCATCCCGAACACCTCCTCGGGCCTTCCTTGGTAGATCGCGATGTTGCCCGCCTCGTCCAGTCCGACGTAGTACGAGTTCGTCAACACGGTCTTCAAAGCGAGGTAGCCACCGCCAAGGATCAGCCCCAGCACGGCGATGCCGATGACCGACCGCTTGATCCACCTCCGGCCCGGACGGTAATCATCGTCGTAGGTAGGGGCGGTGTCTTGGCGAACCGGTGGCGGGGCCGCTCGGCCGCCGCTCCGTTTCCCAACGTCGATCACCACTACCGTGATGTTGTCTTCGCCACCGGCGGTGTTGGCCTCTTCCACGAGGACGTCTGCGGTCCGCTGGGCCGAACCTCCGTCGCGCAGGATGCGCGCGATCGTCTCGGGTTCGAGCATCGAGCTGAGGCCATCCGAGCACAACATGATCCGGTCCCCATCGACCACTTCGATGTCGACCTCATCGACCTCGACATCGCCGTCGATCCCCAAGGCCCTCGTGATCACACTTCGCTGTGGATGGGAAGCAGCCTCTTCGCGCTGGATGCGGCCCTCGCGGATCATCCGCTCTACCAGGGTGTGGTCCTCGGTGATCTGACTCATCTGGTCGTCTCGGAAGAGGTAAGCGCGGGAGTCTCCGACGTGAGCGAAGTGAGCCGTCGACCCGTCGAGGTAGAGCAACGTGCATGTCGTCCCCATCCCCGACAGCTGTGGGTCGCTGTTCGCTTTCTCGTATATCGCTCCGTTGGCCGCCTTGATGTACGAAGCGAGAACACCGTTGCGGCTTGGAGGCTCTTGCTTCGCCATGTCGCTGATGACGGTGACCGCGGTTTGAGATGCGACGTCGCCGGCGAGGTGTCCGCCCATCCCGTCCGCCACCACGAACAGCGGCTCTTCAACCAGGTACGAGTCCTCGTTGCCCTCACGTACCCGGCCGACGTCGCTGCGGGACCCGACGTCAAGGTTCATCGTCGGAGCTCCAAGACGGTCTTACCGATCTTCACGCGGTCGCCCTTGTACACCTCGGTGGGCGAGGTCACCTTCTGACGGTTCAGATAGGTCCCGTTGGTCGAGCCCATGTCCTCGACCATCACCTGTTCGCCTTGTCGGAAGAATCGGGCGTGAACCTGAGAGGCATACGTGTCCGAGAGAACGATCTGGCACTTCTCTCCGCGGCCGACGAGTAATTCACCGTCCAGCGTGAAGGTCTTTCCCTTCAGGCCTTCACCCTCCAGAACCTTCAGCACCTTCGGCGATTTCTTGGAGCGTTTCTGTTGCGGCTTGGGTTGCGAAGAACGCCGGGCAGGCGGCTGCGCCTTCGAGGGGCGGAGCTCCATGTAGATGGCTCGCACGGCCCTCGCCATGAAGATGTAGAGGATGGCCAGGAACACGTACTTCAGTAGGTCGAGAACGATCGTCGGCACTCTCTTAGTCCCCTTCGCCGGAGCGGAAGATCAACTGACTGGTACCGAACCCGAGCCGGTCACCATCTTTCAGTTCGTGTTCACCTGCAAGCTTGCCGTTGACCGTTGTCCCGTTGGTGGAACCGAGGTCCACCAACACCCAACGGTCATCCCGTTTCTTCAGTTCGGCGTGGCGCCGCGAGACGTTGGCATCGGGAAGTACGACGTCGTTGTTCGACATCCGTCCGATGACGACCGGTTCCCGTGTCACCGAGATCTTCTCGGAAGGCTTGCCTCGTTCGTCGAGGAGGACCAGCTGGGGTGTCGCCGAGGTCGCCAGACCCAGGCGGGTCGCTGCATCCGTTGAGATCGCACCGGTCGATGACGGGTTCTGTTCGTCGGGCGCTTTGGTAGCGACGTGGCGAGGTTCCTGCTCGGAAGCTGCGAACGACGCCTCGACCCGGAACTCTCCCTTGCCGAAGCCTTCCTGTTCTTCGAAGGTGATCTCGGGCAGGCCCATCAGGTTCCATCGGTTCTGCTTGGCGTTGTCGATGACGAGGTCGGTGAACTCCTTGCGGAGCGCGGCCTCCATCTGGGAGAAGCGGGAGTAGTCATCCGTACCCATCACCACGCGGAACTCGTTCGGCGCGTAGACCTTGTTCACCGAGAGTGTCTTGCCGTCGGCCATCTCGCGCAGGATCTTCCTGCCGACCTCGATCGGTTGGAGACCGGAGCGGAAGACGCGTGCGAAGAAGCCCTCTACAAGGCCCTCGAGTCTCTG
>JBKHYB010000023.1:0-10372 GCA_046565725.1 Actinomycetota bacterium | reverse complement strand
TGTCGAGGCGCCCGTCGCGGTCGACGTCACCGACCGCCAGGGCGCGCGGCGCGGTCACGGCCGCGGTGTCGAGGAGGACGAACGTGCCGTCGCCGTTTCCGGCGCGGATCTCGATCCCGCTCCCGTCCCCCAGTTCGCAAACGACGTCTCCGTAGCGCTGTAGCCGGCCCCCCACGGTGCGGCTCAGCGACGCCTCTCGCACCCGGCTGAGAGGGATCGATGTCACCTTGCGAGCGAGGAGGCCCGAGGTGACCACCACTCGCCGCTGGGTCAAGACGACCACCTCTTGGGTCCAACGCCCCACGAGGACCAGGAAACGCAGCGCGATCAGACCAGCCACGCCTCCGGCGATCCAGTCGATCAGGTCTCCGCCGCTGCCCGGCGTCCACACCCACCCGATGAAGGAGCCGAGGATCAGTGCGACCACGGTCAGCAGACCCGGACGGTACAGACCTATCGGGTGCTTCCGCCGCAGGTAGTAGATCTCTTCGTCGTCATAGAGCAGCCGCTCGATGTTGGGCACTCACCCACGATAAAGCCGTGCCGGGCGCAGTTAGTTGTCCGACCAGAGCTTCAGCCAGAAGCTCCGGGAAGCTCTCAGGTAATCGCGCTCCCGCGAGAAGACCTCGAGGGTCACGGTTCCGTCGTACCCGGACTCCTTGAGCGCCCGCACGACGGCGCGCCAGTCGATGGTCCCCGCACCTAATGGGAGATGCAGATCTTCGGATCCACCCCGGTTGTCCGAAAGGTGGACGTGTTCGAGTCGGTCGCCGAAACGGGAGATGAACTCGACCGACCGATTGGGCTCGCCGAGTCCGAGATTCAGGTTGGCGTGACCCACATCGAGATGCAGACCCACCTCGGGATTGGCCTCCAGGATCGGAGCGAGATCATCGGGGCGGGCGAACAACCGATCGAGGTTCTCGACCATCAGCGTGATACCGAAGCCCGCAGCATCCTGAGCCAGTTGACCGATCGCCTCTGCATTCATCTCTCGCACCTTGTCCTTCGAATGCAACGGCACGCGCTGGTCGGGGTGAACGTTCACCAGTTCGACGCCTGCATCTGAGAAGCACGCCAGCCCCCGCTTGTACAGATCCCGAGCGGCCTTCCGCAGCTCGAGGAACGGAGAAGCGATCGGCAGGTGCCAAGCCGTGTGGCCCACCAGGCTCAGCCCGAGGTCCCCGGCGAGCCGTCCCACTTCCTTACCGTCCGGCAACCACGTCGCCGGTGGCTCGAGTGTGAGATCGCAGAAGTCGAAACCGTCCTCGGCGATGCGGTGAAGCTCTTTCATCACCGAACGGCCCGGGAAGTTCATCGCACCAACAAGCATCCGGTCATAGTAGTCGCACGATCGGTCCGCATACCTAGCGCACTATCCTTGGTTCTCATGGAGACATACGAAGCGATCATCACGCGGCGCTCGGTGCCCAAGGTCACCGACGAGTGCCCCTCTAAGGAGCAGATAACCCGCCTCCTGGAGGCCGGGGTGCGCGCCCCCTGCCATCACCTGACCCAGCCCTGGCGCTTCGTGGTCCTGGCGGGAGACGCCCGCAAGGAACTCGGAGACGCGTGGGCCGCAGCGGAACGGCGTATCGACGGCAAGGACCCAGAGTCGGTGCGCGGCAAGCCGCTCCGCGCCCCGGTGATCATCACCGTGATCGCTCATCCGAAGTCCCATCTGCCGAAGGTCGTAGAGATCGAGGAGCACCATGCCGTGGGCGCTCTCATGCAGAACATCCTGCTGGCGGCGCACAGCGAAGGGCTCGGGGCGATGATCCGCACGGGCAAGACCGGCGAGTTCGACGAGGTCAAGAACTACCTTGGGGTAGGCGACGACGAGTACATCGCCGGGTTCATCTACGTCGGCTATCCGATGCCCGACGACGAGCGTCCGGCGACGAGACGGAACCCGGCAGAAGAGATCACGGAGTGGCGAGGATGGTGACCAACAACCCGAAGCACGCAGCGTTCTTCGACCTGGATAAGACCTTGATCCCGGGGTCGAGCCTTTTCCTTCTGGCCCGAGGCGCTTACGAGCGTGACATGTTCCGGGTCGCCGACCTGTTGCGGTTCGGATGGGGGCAGTTCCGGTTCCGCCTGGGCGGTGAAACCGAATCGGGCATGGATCTCTCCCGTGACTCGACCCTAGGGTTCGTCACGGGTCGCAGCCAGGCCGAGCTCATATCGATGGGACGGGAGATCATCGAGGAGCGGATCATCCCGCGCGTCTACGAAGACATCGTCCGTGTGATCGAAGCCCATCAGCAGCGCGGCGATCTCACCTTCCTGGTGACGGCGGCCCCTATAGAGCTCGCCGAGCAGATCGCCCGCGAGCTCAACATGACGCGAGCCATCGGCACGGTGTCAGAGGTCGACGAGAGCGGCTATTACACCGGGAGGCTGGCCGGGGACGTCATGCATGGACCGGCCAAAGCCAAAGCGGTCGCAGAGGTAGCGGCCGAGTTCGGGGTGGATCTGGTCGACTGTTCGGCTTACAGCGATTCGATCAACGATCTGCCTCTGCTGGAATCGGTGGGCGACCCCCACGCCGTCAATCCCGACCACGAACTCAAACGGGTGGCGCGGATGCGCGGTTGGCGGATCCACGAGCTGCGGACGCGCCGACGCGCTCTGCTGATCGGGGTTCCGGCCGGTCTCGGTGGAGCGGCGATCTTCGGAGCGGGCATCGGTCTGGGCATCGCATTGGAGCGTCGGCGCCAACAGCCGCGCACGCTGCGGGAGGCGATCCGGAACTGGTACCAGAGCTGATCCACTCCCGAGTGGACGAGCTCTAGAAGAGCGGCTTCACTTCCTCGGCGAAACGTTCGGCGACCTCCTCGATCACCGAGCCGGGTCCCAGAACGAACAGGTCGATCATCGTCACCCCGAGGTCGGCCGCCCGCTTGATCGACGCTGCGATCTCGTCGGCGGGTCCGGTGAATGGAAGCTTGGGGTTCGGTTCATCCGAGAACCACAACGCGCTCTGGTACGAGATGTGGAAGCCGTCCGCGCTGCGACCGGCCCGATCGAGTTGATCGTGCAGGTAGCCGATACGGGCAGCCAGTGCATCCAGCCCGGAACCTTGGCCTTTTCCGGTAACGCCGGCCCACCCATCGCCCAGACGGGCGGCTCGCTGCACCGCGGCATCGGAGTGGCCCCCAACGATGATGGGGATCGGAGCCGTTGGAGCCGGCAGGAACCCCGCCTTCGGCCACGAGTAGAACTCACCCTCGAATGCCACCTGTTCGCCGGACCAGACCGCCCGCAAGGCCTCGATGTACTCGTCGAGCCGCGCGCCGCGGCGCTCGAACGGCACCCCGATCGCGTCGAACTCCTCTCTCATCCATCCCGGTCCGACACCGAGCACCACGCGGCCCGGAGCGAAGTTCTCGATCCCGGCCAGCGCTTTGCCCAGGACGATCGGGTTCCGGTAAGCGGGGATCAGAACGCCCGAGGCAAGCTTGATGCGTTCGGTGGCACCGGCAAGCACGCCGAACAGGCTCAAGGGATCGAAGAAGGGATCGTCGGCGCTCAGTGCGTAGGAACCGTCCCGGCTGTACGGGTACTTGGAGCCGAGATCGCTCGGGGTGAACAGGTGATCGAAGAACCAGACGGCGTCGAAGCCGAGTTCTTCGGCTCTGCGCGCTACCGCCCGGATGTCTGCGGCGGTCGCGCCCGGCTGAGACGAAGGAAGGTGCAGCCCGATATCCATGGGCGGCAGCATATGTCCGCTTCCTCCGGAAGAGACACAAGAGAAGGGGGCCCACAGGCCCCCTTCTCATATCCACCCCCACCCACGAGCGCCCGCTATGCGCGCTCTTCAGAGTCCTTAGAGATTACCGCAAGATGTTACGCGTGTAACGCCCCTAGCGGGGAGCGCGGAAGATGCCGGAGATGAGCGAGAAGTCCAGCGTCAACGACGACTCCTCGATCGTGAGCGACCGGTAGGTAAGTCCTCTGATCAGGCGTGGAAGATCGATCGCGTACTCTGCCGGCGCGTCCGTGGCAGAGATGACCAATCTGCGGCCGTCGAGTCCAACCGTTCCCTCCGCGGGGGCCGGAAGGCGGGGATCTTCGATCAGGACGGTTCCGTCTCCTCCGAGGGTTACCGAGACATCGACACCTTGCCGGCGCAACGCCCGTGCCAAGGCTTTCTCGCTCATCACCGCGGTCCCCTCTCCCCCACCGATGCGGACCGAGTCGGCCCTGTCGGCGAGGATCTTCGAAAGTGAGACCTCCACGTCTCGCATGACGACTTCGACGCGATCGAGCGCCACGCCCTCGACGTGCAAGTCTTCCGAGACCACTCGTATCTCGCCGAAGTTCCCCGAGACGGCCTTCAGGATGAAGGGGAACCCACCAAGGTCGACCTCGGGCGGTTCGTCGAGGCTCATGGTTCGAGCGATCTGCTCGGCAGCACGATCCTCCGCGAGATCCTTGACGAACAGATCCGCCGCGACGGCAAGGCCGAGGAGCACGGCGAGGGTCGCCACCAGAAGCTTCACAGGCGATACCTTCGATCCGAGAGCATGGGCGACAGTGTCGCATCCTTCGCTTCCTATCGATCGATCATGGGGGTCGACGGAGAAAGCGGTTTGATGTTTCGATTCCCCGGATCACTTCTCTGGGGAGGTTCGATGGAAAGATCCGAATGGCGCAAGGTTATGGACTCCGCAACCGGACCTGCACTCGCGTATCTCGAGTCTTTACCGACGCGACGGGTCTACCGTCCGACGGAACCCGACGAGGTGCGCAGGATCTTCGGAGGGCCGCTGCCCAACGGACCTGCTCCGGCGGATGAAGTGGTCGCCCATCTCGCCGAGGACCTAGAACCGTTCATCACCGCTCACGCGTCCGGGCGCTACTTCGGATTCGTGATCGGAGGCCTACACCCTGCGGCTTACGGAGCGGAGCTTCTTGTCGCCACCTGGGATCAGAACACCGGTCTGCATGCGCTGACCCCAGGCGTCGCGGTGATCGAAGACATAGCGCGCGGATGGCTCCTGGATCTCTTGGATCTACCCCGTGAGTCCGCGGTCGGCTTCGTTACGGGAGGCCAGATGGCGAACTTCACCTGCTTGGCGGCCGCACGAGACGCCGTGCTCAGGAACACCGGGTGGGACGTCGAAGCCGATGGCCTTCAAGGCGCGCCGACGGTCAATGTCGTGGTCAAGAGCGAGAAGCACTCCACGGTCGCACGCGCCCTCCGTTACCTGGGTCTCGGATACTCGAACGCGACCGAGGTCGCCTCCGATGACCAGGGCCGGATCGTCGTATCCGCCCTCGAAAAGGTCCTTGCCGATATCTTCGGCCCGACCATCGTCTGCGTCGAAGCGGGCAACGTGAACAGCGGGGCCTTCGACCCCTTCGATGAGGTCTCCGACGTCATCGACGAGCATCGGGATCGAGGCAACCCCACATGGGTCCACGCCGACGGTGCGGTCGGTCTGTGGGCCCGCGCCTCTAGGTCCCACGATGGCATCACTCGCGGTTTGGATCGATGCGACTCCTGGTCGACCGACGCTCACAAGCTGTTGAACGTCGGTTACGACTCCGGACTCGCGATCAGTCGAGACGCATCCGCCCACCGGGCCGCCATGAGCGTGCATGCCAGCTACCTGATCCACAGTGATGACGGCGCTCGCGACCCCCTGGACTGGAACCCGGAGTTCTCTCGTCGGGCTCGCGGGGTCGGCGTGTACGCCACGCTGCGATCGATGGGCCGGTCGGGGGTCTCGGACCTCGTCGAACGCACCTGCGGTTTGGCGCGGAGGTTCGCTACGTCTCTCGCTGCGTCGGGCAAGGCCGAGATCATCAACGACGTCGTCTTCAATCAGGTGCTCGTCAGATGGCTTGCTCCCGACGGCGACCATGACGCCTTCAACGACCGGGTCGTGGAGAGGGTCCAGAGCGACGGAACCGCGTTCTTCAGCGGCACCACCTACAACGGGATGCGCCTGATGAGGATCTCGGTCTCGGACTGGGCAACCGACGAGGACGACGTGGATAGAGCCATCGAGGCCCTGTTACGGGCCGCATCCTGACCTTCGCCGCAACCGATCCTGCGAGGTCGCCCTACGCGCGACCGGAGAGGACCAGAAAGGTCTACTTACCCGTGAACCTCAGGATGTCGAGGCCGCGGAAGTAGTCGTGGACGTACACGATCTCGTCGTTGATCCACTTCGCCGAGGCGGTGTAGCCGCGCACCGGTTGGAAGTACCCGACCTGCTCGATAGCTCCGTTCGAAGCGACATCTAGGAAGCGCGTGCCCCAATCGTAGTGAGCGAGGGCGAGAGTGCCCCCCGCCTTCCACTTCGGATGCGTGTCGAACCAGTGCCCGCAGTACAAGGTGTGAGCGGGCGCGTTCCCGTCGGCGTAAGCCCCGCGGCCGGCGACCCTCCATTCCTGCAGTTTCCGGAAGGTCTCTCCCTTGTAGCGCTTGGAGCGGTCGGCCTTGAGCACGGCGGTCGCGTCGTAAGTGGCGACCGCGTGGATGCCCTCATCGGTGCAGTCGCTGCCCGCCAGGTTCGTGCCACCGGCAGGGGCGACCTCGGCCCCCATCACCAGCAGCTTGTCCTTGCCACCGTTGGCCCAGTCCGCGCCGTGATAGCCGAGGCTGTGGAACTCGGTTTCGATGACCGCCCGCACCTCGGGCTTGGTGGGGTTGCTGAAGCTCATGTACAGCGAAGGTTGGCCGGAGGCGATCACGCGGCCCGGCGACACCTCTTCGAAGTCGTGCACGTAACCGGCGAACGGAACGCTCTCCCGCCAGTCACCGATCCGCTCCGGCTTGGAAGGATCGCTCAGGTCGAGGATGTGACCGGTGCGTCCGATCGCGTACTTACAGTCGAGGATGCACGTCCAGGTGTGGTCGGAGATGCTCAACGCACCGACGACCGTGGGTGCGGTCTTGTCCGTCACGTCGACCACCTGTAGCGCGTTGGTGCCGGTGGGACCGCCGGGGCCGCTGGGGTTGTAGGCGTTGACCAAGAGGATGTCGCCGTTGGTGTCCGGCTCCTCCTGAGCGAGGGCCAGACCGGTACCGATCTGCACGGCAGGAAGCTCGCCGACGAGCACCGGTGCGGCCGGATCCTTGATGTCGTAGATGTAGACGCCACGAGGATCGGTCATGTAGTAGTACTTGCCGACCATCTTGCCGCCGGAGCTTCCGGTGTGCTGTGGGAAGACGCTCACCCACTCGACGTTCTCGCTGCTGAAGCCACCGCTGTCGGCCTCGGCAAGGCCGGACGGGGCCTCCAGTATCAGGGTGCGAACGGGGTCGGTAGCGGACGCGGCGACCGGCCCTGCCATCAGGGCGACCGACACAAGCCCAAGCACTACTCGCTTCAAGGTTCGTCCTCCAAGGGTTGACCGTCTCCCTTGAAGGTTTGCCCTCGGGGGCCGGAACCCTCCCCCGACGAGAAAGTCCAAGTGCCGGGGGAGGCGGGCGGCATATCCTCGGACACATGGCTGATGAGACCCCGTACATCCATGCGGAACCGCCCAAGGCGGGAACCGAGGTCGCCACCCTGTTGGGCTCTCTCGAACGTCAACGGCGCACGTTCGCGTGGAAGTGCGGAGGGCTCGACGCCGAGGGACTCAACAAGAGACTCGAGCCTTCGGCTTTGACCCTCGGGGGGTTGCTCAAACATCTCGCCCTGGTCGAAGACTGGTACTTCACGGCGCGGCTTATGGGCGAAGAACTCGGTCCACCATGGGAAGGCGTCGACTTCGATGCCGACCCGGACTGGGAATGGCGGACCGCAACGGATGACTCGCCCGATGAGCTGATGGCCCTATGGGAGGCCGCGGTGCAACGATCGCGTGGAGCCGTCGCCCGGGCTCTCGACGAGGGCGACTTGGATCGGCTTGCAGCAAAGGGCTGGCCCGACGGAAAGCCCAGCCTTCGACGCCTGCTGATCGACCTCATAGAGGAATACGCCCGGCACGTCGGTCATGCCGATCTCATCAGGGAATCGATCGACGGACTCGTGGGAGAAGATCCCCCTCGCTGAAGCAGACGCTCAGCCGGCAGGCCGGTAGGTGCAGACCAGGACCCCTGTCTTGCTGACTTCGCTCGACACGAGTTCCAGGCTTCGCATGGCTCCGTCCTCGGGGAAGATCCGCTTACCTCCGCCCAGGATCACGGGTTCGATCATCAAGCGATACTCGTCCACCAGATCGTTCTCGATCAGTTGATGCGCCAGGTTGGCGCTGCCCCACATCTGGATCGTCCGGCCCTCCTTGGCCCTCAGGTCCCGGATCCCTCCGATCGCATCGTCGGGCGGCAGCAGGTGCGAGTTGTTCCACGTCAGATCGTCCTGGGTAAGGGTCCGTGACGCGACGTACTTGGTGATCGCGTTCATGCGATCGGCGAACTCGTCACCGGCTCGATCGGGCCACGCCGCCGCCATGCCCTGCCAGGTCCGACGGCCGAAGAGCAGCGCGTCGGCCTCATCCATCCCCTCGTCTATCGCCGCGCCCATGACCTCGACGTCCAGCAACGGCATCGACCAACCGCCGTGGGCGAACCCGCCGTCGGTGTCTTCCTCCGGCCCCCCGGGGGCCTGAACCACTCCATCGAGGCTCATGAAATCGATAAGCACGATGCGCATAGGTTTTCCCCTCTCTCGGTTGCCTTCGTCAGTCCGCCTGCTGGGTGGAATGATTGATCATCCATCCGACGCCGAACCTGTCCCTGAGGCTCCCGAAGTAGTCGCCCCAGACCTGATCGGCGATCGGCATCTCGATCTCGGCCCCTTCCGAGAGACCGTTGAAGATGCGATCGGCCTCCTCACGACTGTCGGGATGAACCGACACGTAGTTGTTGTTCCCCATGTGGACCTGCTGCCCCATGGACTCCAGCGCGTCGCTGGCCATAAGGACGTCGTCTCCGATCGGCAATGCGATGTGCATGATCTTGTCTTGGTCCTTTTCCGGGATCGTCATGCCCTCGATGGGCATGTCTTTGAACCGGAAGACCGCCGAGAACTCACCGCCGAAGACCCGTTTGTAGAAATCGAACGCCTCTTCGGCGTTGCCCTGGAAATTCAGATAGGGCTGGAGTTTCATGTCGTCTGCCTCCTGTTGTCGTCTTTCACAGACCATCATCTACATATCTGTAGGTCTAGACGACCTCGGGGGCCGCGATTCATCGCCCGGTCACCTACTTCTCCTGGTTATCCCCCCTATCCGGGGCAAACCAGGAGAAGGAAGGCCCGAGGAGAAGGCAACCGATCGGGGGTGTGCAACCGTCTACCTCGGCAGCGCCGGCCTTCGATCGAACTCAGGGAGCCTTGAGTGATGAAGCAGCTCGAATCGCAGATTGCCGAGTGGCGGGCCTTCGTAGCCGCGGCTCCCGCCCTGGATGGGCGTGACGTCGAAGAGCTGGAGAGCCATCTCCGGGAGCAGATCAACAAGTTGAGAGCGACCGGCCTCGCGAACGACGAGGCCTTCCTGGTGGCCGTGAAAAGGATGGGAGCTCTCGACGCCCTGTCCCGGGAGTTCGCACGCGAGCACAGCGATCGGCTCTGGAAACAACTCGTCCTCAGTAGCGACGAGCCACAGCAGCGACCAGCGGGAAGTTGGTTGGAGGCGATCGGCTTCGCCGTCGGTGCTGCGGTGGCGATACAGATCGCGCGCCTGGCGGCGACCTCCCCTTTCGAGATGGCCGCCTGGTTCCCGCGCAACCTCGGCTTCTTCGTGCTGCCGTTGCTCGCCGGATACCTAGCGCGCACCAGGCGTCTGGATCGGAGGGGTTGGATCCTGACCCTCGCTCCGTTCGCAGTCATAGGAGTGCTCGTCAACCTCTACCCCTACGCGTCCCGATCCGACACCGAGATGCTCGTCACACTTCATCTACCGGTGGTGCTGTGGTGCGCGCTGGCGATCCCCTACACGGGCGGCAAGCTCACCTCGCACGAAGGACGCATGGACTTCGTGCGGTTCACCGGAGAGTGGGTCATCTACTACACGTTGATCGCGCTCGGGGGCGCCGTCCTGATGGCGCTGACCGCGCTGATACTCAACCCGCTTGGCTCCCACGTCGTAGAGAACACGATCGAGTGGGTGCTCCCTTCGGGAGCGGCCGGAGCGGTCGTCGTAGCCGCATGGCTGGTCGAAGAGAAGCAGCAAGTCGTCGAGAACATGGCGCCGGTACTCACGATGCTCTTCACCCCTCTCTTCGCCGTCATGTTGACGATGGCCGCGGTGAGCTATGCCTTCTCGGGGGTTGCAACTGAGTTCGACCGCGGGTTGCTAGCGGTGTTCGACGCGCTCCTCGTGGTCGTGCTCGGCCTCGTGGTGTACGCGATGTCCGCTCGTGACTCATCACGTTCCGCCGGTCTGATGGACGTGGTTCAGCTGGTGG